>CAYNWI010000047.1:0-8912 GCA_964400825.1 uncultured Anaerolineae bacterium
AACGGCGACATGCGCCTGATCCCCATGCTGGAGATCAAGCTAACAGGCACCGAGATCCCTCTGGCCCTGGCCACCCCGGCCCTTACCGTCACGGCGCAGGGCACCGTCTCGGCCACGATCCAGTTTGACCAGCAAGGCAACGACGTCCGGATGCGCTTCACTATTCCAGGCACCGCGGGCGAGGGTTTCTATGTAAAGATAGACTCCGGCTCATGCCCGGTCTCTCCCATTAGCGAAGTGACGGGTCTAATGTGGACTTATGACGGCCAGGAAAGGACTCTCGGCAACACCAGACTGGTCGACCTGGCCGATGGGAGCCGTCACATTGCCCTCTTCGACGATTCGAACGGGGCCGTCGCCAGTTGTGGGCAGCTCGGCAACATCGTCAACGGGCCGTACTCCTACAAGATGATTGACCCCGCACCGCTGCAGCCGTATGGCATCTCGGTGCGGGAGGCGGACGCCGAGGGCACGCCCCCCGAACAGCGCGTGCTGCTGGCCTACGTGCCGCTGAGCGTGCTCCCCGACGACACAGGGGGGGGACGGGCAGCCTTCTCGGCCCGCATGATTTACTGGCCGACGACCGACGCCACCTGGGTTCAGGCCCAGGAGGTACGGGTGGTCTGGCTGGTGCAGGCGCTCACCGACTGGTGCGACCAAACCGGGTTCGAGCCTTCGGACGCGGCGAAGGAGGACGCGGCGCAGTACACCAGCGAACGGGACGCCTGGTGTGCCGACCCTGCCCACCGCACGGCCGACCAGCCGCAGATCGTGCACACCTACGGCGAGCAGTGGTACTTGACCGGCCTGGCCGTCCGCGAGGAGAGCGGCCTGGATGTGGCCATCGTCTGGGAGGACCCGGAGCACGACAACGACCGCCAGTCGGATGACCGCCTCTGGCAGGCGGCAAAGGGCCTGATGGCGGTCTTCGTCTCCGGCCGCGATTGCGAGGACAACAACGCCGGCAACAACCCCGACTACGTGGACGACCCGCCCGCCCAAACCTGTCACAAGGACAGCCAGCGAGACCTCGTCGTCGCCACCCGCAACAACGGCAACACCACCATCTACGACCGCCTGGACAACAGCGGCACTGTGCCCGACGGCGACGATCGCCGCTGGGGCATCCCCAAGCAGGCCCTTGAGGTGAAGACCCTCTCCTACGACCACCAGGACTACATCGTCTGGATCGCCATGCAGGAAACGCGCGACATCTTGCAGCAGTACTTCGACGCCTACAAGGCCGATACCACGCCTACCCTGCTCTTCGCCCGCGAGGAGACCTTCCGCGCCCTCAACCTGGAGGGCAGCAGCGGGCCGGCCAACGGTGTTCTGACGCTGGACATGGCGCCCGAGCAGTCCCAAACCATGACCTCGCTGAGCTGGGCGCCTTACCGCTACAACCCCGACCCCGACGGCCAGCCCATCGGCTGGGAAGAGTACCCCATGACCGAGTTCTGGGACAAGATGGAAGTGGCTTTCGAGGCTGGCTTCCGCAACCTCTACCCCAGCGAGGACGACAACACCATCATCGGTCGCATGGTAGTGGCGCGGGGCATGTACATCTCCCTGTACTCGGGGCTGACCGGGCTGGTGAAGAGCAACGGCAGCCTGACCTGGGCGCCGCCATGGACCTCTGGTGAAGGGGGTGGCGATTCCGACGCGGCCCTGGCTGAGGGAATAAGCTGGATTATCAATAACTCCTATTGGGTGCTCGGCGATTTCGTCAACGACTTCGCGGCAGCGGCTGCAGAGGCCTTCAGGGCCATCCAGACGTTGAAGCTCCTGGCCGAGCTGCCTTTTGCCGAGGCGGTCCCACCCACGGGGGCCTCGGCTTTCCTGAAAACCGTAGGCGAGGGCTTTGGAGGCCTGGCGAAAAACTGGATCAGCGCCTTCAACCCCAGCAACACCTTTGGCCAGGTGGGCAGGTTAGGAAAGGTAGGGCTCGGGGTGGGTCTGGGTCTCATGGCCGGGGTGACCGCGGCCGCGGTGATCCTCTCGGTGGTACTCGCAGCCCAAAGCCGGGATGCGGTGGAGATCGTTGGCTACGTCATGAATGCCCTGAACGCCGTGATCCTGCTCAAAGGGCTGCTCTGCGCGGTGAAAGACGCGATTGAGGCCGGTATGTCGGGCATCAAGACGGCCATCACCACCGCCAGCGAGTGGACCAAGAACTTCAGTAGCAAGCTCGCCGTCATCGGCCTGGTGGTCGGCATCGTGACAACGTGGGCCGTCCTGGGCGTGACGCTGGGCCTGGGCTGGGCGGTCATGTCGCACATCGAGAGGGCAGAAGCGGTGGTAGGGGCAGTGGCTGGCACTATCGTGCTGGTCATCATGTTCGTCATCGCCGCCATCCCCGTCGTCGGCGCGATCATCGCCTGTGTGATCTACCTGATTGACACCCTGGTCAGTTTGATCTGCGGCTTCCTATCGGAAGAACAGCAGGGGAGCACGGCCGGGACGTGGCTGTGCGGCGGCCTCGAGGGCATCGTCTCCAACGCCCTTGCCTGGCTGTTCTATGCCGGCACGGTGATGGTAGATATAGACGACGAGGACCGCTTCCAGATCAGCGGCCTGGACACCAACGACCTGGTGTACCCCGACCTGGGCTTGTCGGTCGGCCAGAAGATCAGGGTCGCCGCCACGTTCACCAACACCATCAACCTGGTGGACCTGCCGGGAAACGTGGGCGCGGCGTACTGGTATGAGTACAGCGATGAGCACTTGCGGAGCTCCACCTTCGATTACAAAATGCAGGACGCGGAGACCCCCTTCGGCGAGGGGTTGGAACGGTACAGCATGGAGGACCAGTGGCAGTACGTGGACGGGACGCCTGCCGACTGCCTCGGCGCGTTCTGCGCATATCACGAGCCCGAACCGGTATTCATTACCGATACCGTTCGCTCCACGGCAGGCATCACCCTGACTGAGGCGGGCATCAACCGCCCCGTGCCGGCCTACCTGTCGGAGGCGTGGGCCATCCCCGCCCAGCAGTGCATACTCGATATCTGCGGGGTCCGCACCGAGCGGGGCGACCGCCACTACCCCCTGGGCGAGGGCCTGAAGCTGGACGTCTTCCCGGCCACGCTGGACGGCTTCTACCAACTGGCGCCCAAGGGTGACGGCTACTCCCTGGCCTGGGGACAGGCCGGCCTGGACAGCTTCCCCACCATGCGCGACGCCGACGGCGACGGCGTGCCGCTCGGCGCCGACAGCCACGACAACGCGTGGGACAGCGACGGCGATAGCCTTTCGGACGGGTACGAGCTCCAGATCGGCAGCAACCCGGACGAGCGGGACACGGACGGCGACGGCCTGAGCGATGACCTGGAATTGCGGGTGGGCACCAGCCCCGCCCGCGCCGATTCCGACGGCGACGGCCTGACCGATGGCCAGGAGGTCTGGCACCAGGACGTGTTCGACAGGTGGCCGGCACCCTCCGGGAACGGGGACACCACGGAGTGGGTCGGCGGCTGGGAGTACGTCTACGCCATCAAAGCCGACGGCACGCCTGAGAGCGCCTGGGTCTTCCCCGATCCCCTGGCCGTGGACCGCGACCAGGACACCCTCACCGACTTCCAGGAGAAGCTCTACGGGCTCAATCCCCAGGTGCCCTCCAACGCCCGGGTGTTGACCCTGGAGTCGGTGGTGAAGGAGCTGGCCGCCAGCGGGGTGTACACCCCCACCGATGGCTTCGTCAAGCCGGGCGACTCGCTGCGCTACGAGGGCACGGTCAAAAACGAGCTGCTCAACCGCTACGCGCAGGGGCTGCTGACCACCGACCTGCCGGCGGGCATGAATACCGAGGACAACTTGGTCGAGGACTTCCTCCTCTATCCCCAGGAGGAGCAGACGCTCAGCGGGAATATGGACGTGGCGGGCGCCACGGCCACCGGCGTCTACAGCCTGACTCAGGTGGCCGGCGCGCTGATCACCGACTGGAGCGAGCTGGCGGGCAACGCGATCCTGTGGCTGCCCTTCGAGGACCCGATTGGCATGGACCGCTCCGGCAGCCTCCCGCCCCACGACGGCACCTGTGTGGGCACATGCGGAGCGGCGCAAGGGGAGTTCGGCAGTGCCCTCAGCCTCAATGGCAGCAACTACATGAGATCCACGGTCGATCCCTCCGAGACCAAGTACGCCGTGTCGCTGTGGTTCAAGACCAGCCAAAACGATGGGGCTCTCTTCTCGGTCAATTCTGATGACGGCCTGCAGGTCTATCTCGAGGGCGGACAAGTGTGTGCTAAGGTCAAGTACAAGTTCTACATGCTCGGCTGGCGGGCCGCCTGGCAAACCATTGGCTGCTCGGGCGCCACCTACAACGACAGCCAATGGCACCACGTGGTGCACACCTTCGGTGCCACGGTCGGGGGCCAGGCACTTTACGTGGACGGTGTGCTGGCAGGGAGCGGCAGCAGGACTGCGGCGGCTTTCCCGAATCAGCACGGGGTCAATGTCGGTCACAGCACGCTTTCCGGCATCCCCAACTTCCATGGCTTGATTGACGACCTGCGCCTCTTCGACAAGGGGCTGACTGCCAGCGAGGTGGCGAGCCTTTTCAACCAGCCGGTCTTCTACGCCAAGTTCGACGAAAGTTCCGGCTGGCAGGACTACTCCATCTTCACCAACCAGGTTAGCTGTTCCCGGAGCTCATGTCCCAGCCGTGTGGACGGCGTGACCGGCCAGGCCGCAAAGTTCAGCGGCAGCCAGTATCTTTCCTTGGCCCAGGACCCGAGCCTGGACCTGAGCGACGGCCGCTTCACTATCGCCGCCTGGATCCGCCCAGACAGCCCCGGTGGGACGACGAAGCAGGGCATACTCGGCTACGATAGCGGCCAGGCGTCGGCCTTTCCGGCACTGCAGTGGGGGCAGGAATCCGATCTCTACCTCAACGAATACAAGTGGTATCGTTACATCCTGTTCGGCTTCGGCACGGGCACGGAGTGGGCTGGCACGCTCAAATACTCCCAACCGGAGGAGATCTGGAAAGACGGGTACTTGCGATCGAACCCCGATTTCTGGCCGACAGATGCCTGGACGCACGTCGTCGTGGCCTTCGCGGACGGCGTGGCCAGGCTGTACATCAACGGCAAGCTCAAGTACACCGACTCGGCCACCTTCGCCGGCAAAGTGCCGGACACGACCAAGAAGTTCACCGTCGGCCGCTCCAACGGCACAGCCACGCTTAACGTCGGGACCATCACGGTCACTGACGAGGGGGATGGGATAGAAAAAGTAGGCGAACTGTGCATGGCCTTCAAGTCAGGTGGGCGGTGGTTCAACGTCTTCAGCGGGGAGGTGAGCGGTGACCTGTCTGCCCCTGGAACCTATGAAGTCAACGACACCCGGACAGTTGATGGTCAGGCCACCCTGAAAATGTGGGAAGATGACGGCGGCGAACGGTGCGTGACAAACCAGAACAAGAGCAAGGCCGACCCGAAGGACGACCGCGATGACGCCATCAACAACAACACGGGCTGGACCTTCTCCATCAGCAAGCCAGACTACTACGGCAACCCGTCATTCTCGGGCACGCAGTCCTTCTCAGGCGGAGCTGCCGGCTCGTTCACGTACAGCTACAACAACGACTCCCTCCCCTTCAAGGGCCAGATGGACGAGGTGCAGATTTACCGGCAGGCGTTGGACGACGATGCCGTGGCCGACCTGTACCAGAAGACCGCCCTGGCCCTCCAACTGCGCCTGGACGACCCACCCGGCGAGACGGTCTTCAAGAACGCTATGGACGCCACGCACAACGGCACATGCAGCGGCGACGCCTGCCCCACGGCTGGCGTGAACGGTCGCGTGAACCAGGCTGCCCAGTTCGATGCCGCCGAAAACGATCATCTGAGCATCGCCAACGGCTCGGCCAACCGCCTGACCAATAACCTCACCGTGGCCGCGTGGATCCGGCCCGATGGTGTATCAGGAATCCAACGCATCATCTCCACGGCCCGGACCAAGAGCAACAACGGCTGGGGCTTCGGCACCGATGGAACCAACCTGCGCTTCACCACCTACGGCGTCAAGAACTACAACGCGACCGGCATCGGCTTGCAGGCCGGCCGCTGGACGCACGTGGCGGCGGCCATGGATGCCGAGAACACGGTCTCCTTCTATGTGGACGGCCAGCTCGCCATCACCGTCACCCACACCGCGCCGGCCACCGCCGACACCGACGACCTGCTGCTCATCGGCGCGACCACCGCGAGCGGCAGCGCTGAGTTGGCCGAGAAATTCAACGGCCGCATTGATGACGTGCACGTCTACCGCCGTGTACTGTCAAGCGAGGAGATCAGGGATCTCTACCGCCGCGCTCCGCTGTTCCACATGCGTTTCGAGGAGGCTCAGGGTGCCACCCAGTTCGCCGACGATTCGGGCAACGGCCACACCGGCGCGTGCAGCGGCAACGCCTGTCCGACGGCCGGCTTCGCCCTCCAGGGCCGGCTGGGCCAGGCGGCGAACTTCGACGGCGGAGATGACATCATCCAGGTCAACGACGCCCCTGACTTGCAGATACGAAGCTTCAGCGTCAGCGCCTGGGTCATGCCCGCGACCGGAGGCAAGTCCAATGCGCAGGACCTGGTCACGAAAGGGTCTGCCGTGGACGGGTGGCTGACGTCATTGAACTACCGGCTGGCCCTCAACCCCAATGGCCTGACGCCAGTCTTCCAGGTCGGGTACGCCTGCAACATCGAGTGGCAACGCGCTCCCTGGACGGCCGTCAGCGCGGTGCCCCTGGTCCAGAACGCATGGAATCACGTGATGGGGACCTACGACCAGGCCACAGGACGGCTTCTGATCTACGTGAACGGCAGCAAACAGGGCGAAGCAACCGACTCGTATCGTTATCCGTGCAACGGCAACGATAAGCTACAGATTGGCGGCCTGACGAGCTGGTCGCAGAGCCGCTTCGCCGGCCGGATGGACGAGGTAACCATCTACGACCATGCGCTCTCGCCGCGCGAGGTGCGCGAGATGTACTTGTACCAGGCCGGCTGGGTGGAGGACCGCCGGAGCCACGACATCACCGTGGACGGCGATATGCCCACCTCGGAGGTGCTCGTCCCGGCGACGTACCTGCCCAAGGCCGGCGTGCAACTGCTGGTCGCAGCCGGCGACGCCACCTCCGGTGTGGCTCAGGCCGAACTGGGATGGTGCCGGAGTGCCCTACCCTGCACCCCCAGCAACTGGACGGCCGCGTCGGCCTGCCAAGACACCTCCCGCCCTGATAGGGGGGGACAGAGGGGGAGTGGCGCCTGGTGCCCGACCTTCACGCCCACCAGCGAGGGCCGCCACACCCTTGGGGTCCGCGCCACCGACCGGGTCGGCAACCGGGCCGAGTCCGCGGCCAGTGTGACCGTCTACGTGGACGACAAGTCTCCTACCCTGACCACGGGCTTCGCCGAGGGCACGCTGCTCGACGCCCTGCCGCACCCGACCATCCCCGAGGCCTGGGCCGTCCACCTGACGGGCACGGTCAGCGATCCGACCCTCGTGGACGGCAACGCCGGCAGCGGGGTGGCACCCGACACGGTCAAGGTGACGCTGTTCAACGCCGGGGGCGGGACGGCCGGCCTGGGGCCACAACTGACTACGGTGTCAGGCAACACCTGGTCGGTGGATTACGTCCTGACCGAAGCGCAGCCGGACGGGCATTACACCGTCACCGTCAAAGCAGCCGACAACGTGGCCGCGCTGCCGGGCCTGTCGGACGACCAGGTAACCCGCCACACGGCGACGCTGCAACGGGGCATCCACATAGACACCACCGCCCCCGTCGTCCACCTGAACCAGGCGGCCGTCCCCTCGGCGGGGATCTCGGTCACCACCAACCTGTCGGGCGACGCCACCGACCGCCCCGTGCCGCTGGCCGTATCGTGGACCACTCCCGATGGAGCCGGCGACCAGGTGGGGGTCGAGGTAAGTTGCAACAACGTGACCTTGCTGAGCATCGCCGCGGGTTCGTACGGCACGCCGACGGACACCTACGGTTGGAGCGACCTGGTGCACAAGGGCGCCGAGTGCCAGGTCAGCGTGACCGGTGGGGCCAGCGGCAAGGCCACAGTCTGCGACGAGGAGGTGGCCAGTTGGACGGGGAGCCAGGGCGGCGCCTCCTTCACCGCCGATGCCGCCGCCTGCGGAGCAGACAACGCCGTCGCCGGGCTCGGCCAGGCCGAGATCGCCTTCCGCTCCGAGATGGCCGGCTCGCCCTTCTACAACGAGCCGCCCTCCGCCGCCGGGTCGGCGCCGGCTTACCACCTGACCCTGGATGACGTGCCGGGCGCCAACGGCGTGCTGATCTTCCGAGACGCGGTGGACAGCGGCCGCGACGGCACGTGCAGTGGGGCGAGCTGCCCCACCCCCGGCCAGCCCGGGCACATCGGCGCGGCGGCTTGCTTCGATGGCACCGATGACCGCATCGAACTCCCGCAGGAGGTCCTGAATGCCTACGGCGCGAACCCGGTCAGCATCAGCCTGTGGTTCAGGAAGACGGGCAGCGCCACGGGGAAAGTCCTGGGCTGGAAAGATCCGGGGTACGATCGCGAGTTCAGCCTCGTCCTCGACAGCAGCAACATCCTCAAAGTCTACTTCAAGATAGACTATACAGGCGGCTGGGTCATCTCGAACGGCGGTTCGTTCACGCCCGGCGCATGGCATCACGTGGCTTTCGTCCGGGAGAGCCAGACGAGGTTTGTCACGTACGTGGATGGCGTGGCAACTGGCTCTTCCAATTCCGGCCTGCTCCCCCAAAACTTCAGCTATCTCCACGGGCCCATCTGGCTCGGCTCGGGCCATGACGCCAGCAACCTGCCGCAAAATGCCTTCCAGGGTTCGATTGACGACCTGCGCGTCTTTGGCGGCGCCCTCACGGCCAGCGAGGTCAAATCGCTCTACCAGGGCGCAGCCGC
>CAYNWI010000047.1:9012-12597 GCA_964400825.1 uncultured Anaerolineae bacterium
ACCTGGAGCGGCGGCGCACCCGCCGGGCTGGAAGGCTCCTACCTGATGGATCTGCGCGGCCGGGACGTGCCCGGCCACAGCGAGGTCAACCAGGGGGTCTGGCGGGGTGAGGTGGACACCCTGGCCCCGCGCCTGACCCTGAACCGCACTGTGGTGGACACCTCTACCTACCACTACACTGCGACCGCGCAGGATTTCAACCTGACCGAGGATGGCTTCCGCTCGCCGTGCGGCGCCGGCATCGTCACCGAGCGCGAGTACTATCAGTCCGCCTGGTATGCGGCCCTCACCGACCAGGCCAGGCTCTACAGGCTGACCGCCGAGTGCGACGTTCCAGCCTCAGCCCTCTACGGCGAGGTCGGCGCCTACGACACGCCAGGGCTGGCCCGTAGGGTTGTCGTCTTGGGAACCATGGCCTACGTCGCCGATGGTGAGGGTGGCCTGCAGGTGGTAGACATCTCCGAACCCAGCAATCCGCAGCCGGTAGGTGAGTTCCGGATGGGAATTGCGTATGGCGTGGACGTGGCCACAGGCGAAGAGCCGCGCACGCCCACACCCACCCCCACGCCCACCGCAACCTCCACATCAACCCACACGCCGACGCCCACCGCCACACCGACGGCGACGGCGACGCCAACCGCTACGCCCACGCACACCGCGACGCACACCCCGACCATGACACCGACGTCCACCCAGACGCCAACGCCTACCGCGACACCTACGCCAACCGAGACGGCTACGCCCACTGCGACGCCCCTCCCGTCCGATCTCATCGTCGAGAGCATCCATGCTGAGCCGACGTCTCCAGAGACCAACCAGCCTTTCGACGTGGTCGTGACCGTCAAGAATCAGGGGGCGGGCGCGGCAGGCGCGTTCTGGGTCGGAGTCTACGATCACGATCTCGCGGACTGCGGCGACGACAGCCGCTGGGGCAATGCCCAGGTCGACTCGTTGGAGGCCGGCGCCTCGACCGTGCTGACCTTTACCAATACAGGAGTTGACAGCCCAGGCCCCTACGACGTCTACGCCATGGCCGACATCTGGTGCCAGGTCACGGAATCTGCGGAAGACAACAACATCGCCGGCCCCCTGACTGTCACCATCAGCGAGCCTCCGACGGCCACACCAACTGTAACGGCGACCCCGACGGAAACGCCAACGCCCAGCCAGCCCGATCTCATAGTCGAGAGCGTCGTTGCTGATCCTGCCTCCCCGACGGCAGGGCAGGCGCTGGTCATCACTGTGACCATCCGGAACCAGGGAGTAGCCACGATGTCGGGATTCGATATCGGCCTGTTCGTGGACAACGAGCCGACAGGATGCCAGGACTTCAGTTACTGGGGCCTTGCCTCCACGGGCAGTCTGGCGGCCGGGGCTTCTGCTGACGTGGTCTTCAACCACCCGGGCTGGCCTGAGCCAGAGACTCACACGCTCTGGGCCCTGGCGGATCTCGGGTGTAATATCTCTGAGAGCAACGAAGACAACAACATCTCCGCACCTCTGAACGTGACGGTCGTGTCGGGGGCCCAGGCAGCCGGCGCCACACCTTCAGGCGTGAGGGCCTGGTCTTACCTGGCAGCCGACAGGCTCTACGCTTTCGTCGCCGATGCCTCGTTCGGTCTGCGTATCCTCGACATCACCGATCCGGCCTTGCCGACGGAAGTGGGCACGTACCCAAAGCAGGGTGGCTGGCCGAGAGACGTCGCCGTGGCCGGCCACTACGCCTACCTGGTCAGCCAGTACGACGCCCTGCGGGTGATAGACGTTGCCAATCCAGGCTACCCGGAGGAGGTCGGTTCATATCCACTGAGCGAGTACTCCGAAGGAGTGGCCGTCTCGGGCAACTACGTCTACGTAGCCAATGGGACGGCCGGCCTGGCCGTGCTGGACGTCTCGAACCCGGCCCAACCGCAGCTCAAGGGGATGTACGACACCAACGCCTTTGCCTATGACGTCGCCGTGTCAGGCAGCTACGCATACGTGGCCGACTCGTGGGGCGGATTGGTAGTGGTGGATGTCTCCGATCCGGCCAACCCGTGGCGGGGGGGCGTTTACAACACGCCGGGGTACGCCGAAGGCGTGGCCGTTGCCAGCGGCCCACAGGGCACGTACGCCTACGTCGCCGATGGCGCCAACGGCCTGGTGGTGGTAGACGTCTCCGATCCGGCTAACCCACAACTGGCGCGCACCTTCGACACGCCCGGCTACGCCCGCGGGACCACCGCCTCCGAGAACTTGGCCTTCGTGGCCGACGACAGCAAGGGCCTGCGGGTCATCAACCCGGACGGCGTCCCTGGCGACGCGCGGGCGTGCGACACCCTGGGCAACTGCACGACAGCGCAAATCAGCGAGTCAGCAAATCAGCAAATCAGCAAATCTCTAATCTCCAATCTCCAATCTCCAACCGTGACCATCCTCAACGTCCCGCCGCTCCTGGACAGCACCAATCCCATCTCCGTCACCGGCGAAGCCTCGCCCCCAGGCTCCTCCTTGCAGGCGCTGGCGGTCACGGCCGACGGCGTCCCCATCCACACTCAGAACTGGGCCAGCGGCGCCGTCACCGAAACCACCTGGTCGGCCACCTGGACCCCTGCCGGCGATGGCCAGCACGTGCTGCAGGCCGATGTGACCGCCTGGGACGCCAGCACCGCCAGCGACGTGGTCACCGTCACCGTGGACACCCAGCCGCCCCAGGTGAGCATCACGCCGCTGACGCTGACTTCAGCCCGCTACCGTGAGCCACGCACAGTGAAGCTCACCGGCCTGGTCACAGACACCGCAGGCGTGGCCCAGGTGGAATGGCGGATAGCGAGTGGCGACTGGCAGATGGCCACCCTTGCCAGCGGTGCCACGGCACCCGTGACCGACACCTGGCGCGCGGGGTGGCAACTGGACGGCAGTGGACTGCCCGACGGGGCGACTTATGTTGCCAGGGCGCGGGCGACCGACCAGGTCGGCCACACCGCGGAGGTCTCGGAAACGATCACCGTGGACGTGCTGCCGCCGAGGCCCGTGGACCTGACGCTCACCAGCGGCGGCAATTCGGTCGCCCCCGGCGACACGGTGCGGACGCCCGGCGCGAGCCTGGACCTGGCCTGGACCGCCAGCAGCGACGGCAGCGGCCTGGGCGACTACACCGTGCGCTGGACGGCGCAGACCACCGGCACTGTGACCACCGAAGTTCTCCAGGCCGTGCCCGCAGCCGGCCCGCGCACGTCCAGCTTCGCTCCCGCCGAGGGCCAGCGAGTGATGGCAGAACTGGCCAGCCAGGACATTTACGGCCAGCAGCGGTGGCAGGCCTTCGGCCCGGTCTACGCCGACAGCCCGCTTACCCCTGACTACATCTGGCTTCCCTCCCCTGATGTCGGGGGAGGGGTTGGAGGTGGGGGCTGGATGAACTCCGGCTGCACCCTGATCGGGGTAGATCGCCGGGTGGCCCGCCACGCACCGGGCGGCGCGGCCCTCAGCGCCGAGCAGCGACTCTACGCCACCTGGAACGCTGAAGCCCTGCGCCTGGCCTGGACCGGCGCTAACTGGAACACTGACGGCGACCTGTTCATCTACCTGGACACGCAGGGCGGCGGC
>CAYNWI010000048.1:0-7964 GCA_964400825.1 uncultured Anaerolineae bacterium
ATCTCCTCCTCACTGATCCCCTGTCCTGTGTCCGTCACCTGAAGCTGAACCACGTCGTCGTGCAGGATCGTCCGCACCGTCAGCTCCCCGCCCTGGGACATGGCCTCCTGTGCGTTCAGAGCCAGGTTAACCAGCACCTGCTCCAATTGCCCCGCCGATCCGAGCACCAGCAGCTCCTGCTCCGCCAGCTCTGTTTTCACCTCTACATTCCCCAATGAGAGCTGGTGGCCCACCAGGGCCAGCACCCGCTCCACCACCCCATTGATGTCGGTGGGCTCCATCTCCTCCCCTGCGGGGCGATAGAAGGCTCGCAGCCGGCGGACGATCTCCTTGATTCGCTCGAAGCCCAGCTTGACCATGTCCAGGTCTTCATGCAAGGGGTCATCTTGGGCCACCTGCCGGGAGATCACGGACAAGTAATTGCTGATCCCTTGCAGGGGGTTGTTGATCTCGTGGGCCACGCTGACCGCCAGGCGGCCCGTGGCCGCCAGCTTCTCCGACTGGATGAGCCTCGCCTGGCTGGCTCGCAAATCGCGGTATGCCTTCTGCAGTTCCAGGGTGCGCTGCTCTACCATCTCTTCTAGCCGCTCTGAGTAGTCCTTCAGCGCCTCCTCCGCCCGCTTGCGCTCGGTGATGTCGGTGTAGACAGTGACCACTCCGATCAACTCATCCTCCACCAGGATGGGAGATGCGGCCAGGAGGACATCCACGGGAGTGCCATCCTTCCGATAACGGACGGTCTCCACGGGAGGCAACTCCTCCCCACCCATGACCATCTGTCTGAATCCGGTTGCCTCCTCAATGACATCGGGGTTGGTGACCAAAGGGTCAATATCCTGGCCGATCACATCCTCCCGTGAGTACCCGAACAGCCTTTCTGCGCCGGAGTTCCATTCCGCGATCCGATGGCGAGCGTCCAGGGTAACGATGGCATCGGGGGCAGCTCCCAGCACCCCTTCGACGTACATCCGCCGCCCTTCGATCTCCTCGAAGAGGCGGGCGTTTTCGATGACAGCGGCCAGGTGGCCGGCCAGGATGGAGAGGAGGCGCAGGTGCTCCTCGCTGAAGGCGGCCAACCGACGGCTCTCCAGATTGATCGCGCCGATGATCCGCTCGCCGACCCGCAGCGGCACGCATAGCTCGGAGCGGGTGTCGGGATCACAGGCGTGGTAGCGTTCATCCTGGCGCACGTCGGCCAGGAGTGCTGGCTGCCCGGCTTGCACCACCCAGCCGGGGATGCCCACGCCGATGACCCGGCGCATCAACTTCGGCCCGCCAGGGAAGCCGCTGTGGGCGCGGATGACCAGCTCGTTCGTCTCCGGCTCCAGCAGCAGGATGGCGACGTCGTCCGGCCGCATGATCTCCTGCAGCGCGGTCATGACACGATTGAGGACTTCATCCAGGCGGATGGAGGCAGCGGCGGCGGCAGCCACGTCGTAGAGGATGCCCAATTCCGTGGCTCGCCGTCTCGTCTCCTCATAAAGTTTAGCGTTCTCGATGGCGATGGCCGCCTGTGCCCCGATGGTCACGGCCAGGTTCACCTGCTCAGCGGTAAATCCCTGGCCTTCCTCCAGGTGGTCGAGCCCCATCACGCCGATCGGTCGCCCCTTGCTGGTCATCGGCACGACCAACAGGCTCTTGACGTTGAAGGGCTCAATCCAGTATCGAGGCAGCGACGATATAAGGACGTCAGGGATGAAGAGGGGGCGGCCCTCTTGGAACACCTGCTGGGCCTCCGGCACTTCGGCCAATGGTCTGGGATAGAGCGTGCCCTTGAAGAGTTGCCACATCTTCCTGTCCACCCTGCCGGAGGCGAACTGGGACATGGCGGGGACCAGGGTCTTCCCCTCCTCGTCCAGCAGGAGAATGGTGCAGCGGTCGGCGCCGCACGCCTGGGCCGCCCGTTGGGCCACCAGCCTGAGCACCTCTGTCATGTCCAGAGTGGAGGTGGTGGCCTGGACGATGGCGAGAAGGTTGCCCCTCTCCTGGGCGAGATGCTGCTGGGCAGAATACAGCCGCGCGTTCTCAATGGCGATGGCTGCCTGGTCGGCCAGGAGCCCCAGGACGCGCAGTTCGCTTTCATCGAAGGCACGTGGCCTCCTGAAGGCAATATTCATCACGCCCACCACCCGCTCGCCGATGCGCAGCGGCAGGCCGACGATGGCGCCGCCCCACTGATAATCTCGAAAGAGCGGGTGGCTGTTGACGTCCGGGACGACGATGGGTTCCCCGTTGCGGGCCACGGTGCAGGTCAGGCCCTGCGGACGAGGCTCGGCGTAGGGTTTCTGCTGGTGGCCATCGGCCCATAGTGCGGCACCGAAGGCCAGTCGCTCGCCATCGTAGAGGAAAATGTGGGCGTCGTCAGCGGCCACTACTTTGAGGGCGTGGTCGAGGATCCCCTCCAGGATCGGCTGCAGCTCCAGGGTGGAGGTCAGGTGCAGGCCGGCCTGGCACAGGGCCTCCAACTGGGCCGTGTGTTGCCGGATCTCCTCCTCCGCCTGCTGGCGCTCGGTGATGTCGCGCAATACGATCAACCGGCCGGTGACGAGTTTGCGCTGGTCATACAAATGGGAAACGTGGACACCCAGGTAGCGCGGTGGGGCACCGCCCAGGCGAAATTCGGCCTGGGTTTCCGCCGCAGTTCGGCAGACCTTTACCAACTCAGGCCAGGCTGCCAGTGCCACGTCCACGTCCTCCCCTATGCATGATGCCTCAACACCAATAAGCTGGCAGGCCGCAGGGTTGATGTCCACGATGCGATCTTCCGCGTCCAGCACCAGCACGCCGTCGCTCATGTTTTCGATCAGCGCGTCGCGCGCCACCGGCACAAGGTCGAGCAAGCGGAATTGGTAAAGGTTCAGGGTCAGCAGGGCACCGGTCAGCGCGAAGCCTATGAGCGTGAGGTCTTGACCAGGAAAGGGCCCCCAGTTAAACACGTACAAAATGTTTCCTATCCAGGGGAACGGCATAGCCAGCAAGACCAATGTCGCCTGACGGCGATACAGGCGCCGGTAGCGCAAGGCCGCCCGAATCAACACCAAAGTGGCGGTGGATAGTAACAGGTAAACGTAGGCGACCATGACCCAGAACCAGGCGCCGTGGCCGTAGATCAGGACATTCTCGGCGAGGTCGGCGGAGGGGGTAAAGCTGGTCCAGATCAGGTGATGCCACTCATTGGTGACAGCCAGTGCGAAGGTGATGGCGGGAATCAGCCACAACAACGCCAGGTTGCGGCGAGTCAGCCACTTTTCCTGGCGGGAATATTTCAGCGCAAAGATGAACAGAAACACCGGCGCACTGAGGGTGCCGACGTAGCTGATTTTGGACCAGAGAATCTTGGCCGGTATTCCCACCGCGGCCGCTTCACAGGCGCCCGTCAACTGCCACTCCATCACCGCCAGCATGAGCCAGAAAAGGGCTATGCCACCAGGGGCAGCCCGCCGTCGCCAGACGACGAGGGCCAACACAGCCGAGACTGCTGCGGATATGAGCAAAGCGATGGCGTAGGACGTTATGCGTACCTCAAACATTGTAAGCCTTCGAAGATTAAGCCACGATCACGATGTGTTCACCAGTCACTGACTCCACCCGGCCCGAGATCGAGGCGTGAACGTTGGCCCCCAGCTTGCCTTCGGGAATCTTGGCGATGAGATCGCCGCGCTCCACCCCGTCGCCGACTTTGACCACTGACCGGGACGGCGCGCCGATGTGCTGCTTGAGGGGGATGGTGACACGCCGGGGCTGGTACTCCCGTTCGTCCAGAGGACAGATGCACTCCTGGTACTCACTCAGCCCCAGTCGGGCGACGAGGCGTTCCACGGGCACGCGGCGGTACTCGCGCATGGGATGGGGAGTCAAATCGGCACGCTTGTGAACGACGTTCTCCCACCCCTGGGCTGCCAGTTGGCGCTTGATCTCCTGGTAGTAGGCCATGGGCGAAAGCCCCAACGGACAGGCGTAAGCCTCACACAGCCTGCACTCACAGCAGAGCACGGCGGCCGTGATGATGGCCGTAGGCTCGGCCAGGCCGTAATTGATGGAGCGCATTACTTTGTGGGGTTCCAGGTCGTGTCCCAGAAGGTAGCGAGGGCAGAGGTCGGTGCAATCGCGGCACTGATCGCAGGTGGAGCGCCCCCGCTTGACCCACGACCCCAGCGGGCGACTGAGAGAGCGAACCACAGGGCCGTTCCTGGGCAGCACGATCAGGCCAGTGGTGGTCTTGGTGACAGGCTCGGAGAGGTGCTCCGCCAGCCGACCCATCATCGGCCCGCCGACCACCACCGCGTAATCTTCCTCGGTTCTCGCCGACCAACGGGGGATTTTGATCCCGCCAGCCCAAGCGATGGCTTCACCGACAGGAGTGCCAATCGGCAGGTTCAGGGTCTTAGGCTCGTTGACCGCGCCGGTGACGGTCAGCAGCCGGTGGGTGACCGGAATCCCCTTTTGCGCTCTGGCGACGTTGAACAGCGTGCCCACGTTCTGGACGATGCAGCCCACGTGAAGGGGAAGCCCCGCCTCCGGAACCAGCCGCCCCGTGACCTCGTAGACCAGGACAAACTCGTCGCCAGCGGGGTAGTGGCTTTCTATCAGGTGCAGGGAGATGTTCTCGCCCTGGTGTTGGGTATTGGGTATTGGGTATTGGATGTTGGACTGCAAGGCCGCCACCGCGCTGGTGTACTCTCGCTTCAGGGCTATGATGCCCCTCTCGGCCCCGCTGGCCTGCATCACCAGCCGCAGCCCCTCGATGACCTCCGGGGCGCGGGCAGCCATCAGTTGCTGATCGCAGCGCAGCAGGGGGTCGCACTCCGCGCCGTTGGCGATGACCGTGTCTACCTGGGCCGCTATCTTGACGTGGGTGGGAAAGCCCGCCCCGCCCGCGCCGACGACGCCGGCGTCTTTAACTCTTTGAACGATTTGCTCAGCCATCCGGGTAAGATTTCCGATTTGCGATTTTCGATCTCCGATTTCCGAATCGCAAATCGGCAATCGAAAATCGAATTGGGTGCGTTTCAAATGGGTTGGGAGTTCTTAGAAGGGCATACTGTCAGCGGATTTCCGGAACAGATTGAACGGATGATCGCCTATCCGGCGAGACTTTTCCCTTCTGACCCGAGCTTGAATCCGTTCAATCCGCTCCCTGAATCCGTTGACAGTTCCCCACGACAACAACGCCAACTGAAATGAAACACACCCAATCGAATTCATACAATTCTAAACGCTTCCACCAGCGTGCACCTGCGCACCCGCGAGAAGTCCTTGGCGCTGGTCACCCCCTCGCCGGTGGGGCTGGCGATGGAGAAGGAGCTGTAGCCCTCACCGCCGAAGCCCAGACCAGCCACCGAGGGCGCGTTCTTGACGAAGATGCTGGTGTTTATCTCGCGGGCCATGCGGCTCAGGTGGTCTAAATGCTTGGAGTGCATCACCGCCGTGTGGCCCATGCCCTGCTCGACCTCTTTGGCCAGATCAATGGCCTCGTCGGCCGAAGCCACCCGCACCAGCGGGATGATGGGCATCAGTTGCTCCGTCCAAACGAGCTGATGCGAGCGATCCACTTCGGCGATGGCCAGGCGCACCTGATCGTCCACCCTCAGCCCGATTTCCTTCAGGATGACGCTGGGGTTCTTGCCCACGAAGGCCTTGTTGATCACGCCGTGCTTGCCGGGCCCGTGATCCTCTTGCAGAATCACCTTCATCAGCCGGTTCAACTGCCCCAGGCTGAGCTCGACCACCCCGCGGGCCAGCATAGCCGCCTTGAGCCGGTCGGCGATGGCGTCCACAGCGATGATCTCTTTTTCCAGCACGCAGATGATGTTGTTGTCGAACGAGGCCCCTTTGATGATGTCCCTGGCCGCCTGCTCCATGTCCGCCGTCTCATCCACCACCACTGGCGGGTTGCCCGGCCCAGCGCAGACGGCCTTCTTGCCGCTGTTCATGGCCACCCGCACCACGCCCGGTCCGCCCGTGACCGCCAGGAGGTTAATGGCGGGATGCTTCATCACGTACTGCGCGCTCTCAATGGTGGGTTCGGGGGTGGTGGTGATGAGGTTGGGGGGACCGCCAGCGCGGACGATGGCCTGGTTGAGGATCTGTATGGTGTGAACCGAGACCTTCTTCGCCCCTGGGTGACAGTTGAACACTGCTGCGTTGCCGGCAGCCACCATGCCGATGGCGTTGCAGATGATGGTCGAGGTGGGGTTGGTGCTGGGGGTGATGGCTCCGATGACTCCGTAGGGCGCCCGCTCTATCAGGGCCAGGCCGTGGTCGCCGGTGAAGACGATGGGCTTGAGGTCTTCCGTGCCGGGGGTTTTGTCCGCCACCAGGAGGTTCTTTTGGATCTTATCCTCGTAGCGCCCCATGCCCGTCTCCTGCCAGGCCTCGTGAGCCAGCACCTGGGCGTTCTCCCGCGCCGCCTGGCGCATTTGCGAAATGATGACATCGCGCCGCGCCACCGGCAGAGCCATCAGCCGCTGGTGAGCGATTTGGGCTGCAGCGATGGCGGAGTCAATGTCTGGAAACACACCATCCTGGCCAGAGAGAGGTTGGAGGTTGGAGGTTGGAGATTGGAGGTTGGAGATTGGAGGTTGGAGATTGGAGATTGGCCGCTCTTGTCGCAGCTCCGCTACCACCCTCTTCACGATGGCGTCAATGCGCTGTTCGTCAATCTGTAGAGACATGCTACCCTCTTTTCAAATTGAGGGTAACGAGTAGATGAGGCAATGAGGAACGAGGGTAAGCGTTCAGGTGTCATGGCGAGGCACGGTTTTTTGTGCCGCCTGCCCTGAGCCTGTCGAAGGGAAGCAATCCCCAATCGCCGATTCGGAGATCGCTTCGCAACGATTGCTCCCAACGACGATGGGGATTGCTTCGCAAAAACCGCTCGCAATGACACTGGGCTGAACGGTTACGAACGAGGCATACTCAATAGATCCAATTTTGCTCGGCCCGGATCGCCAGATCCAGGCCAAAATCGGGGATTTGGCAATCCCCTCAGAGCAACTTTGAATCCACTGATACTCGTTACTCATTACTCGTTACTCATCACTCGTTACCCTTCTTATACTTCACTTCCCCATGGACATCCCAGGTATCCACCACAGCCATGACCACGCCGTCGCAGGGGCGGCGGTCGGTCTGAACCGTCTGGCGGGCCGAGGAGCCTCTGGCGTAGAGGACGTAATCGCCGATGCCGGCCTGGACGACGTCAGCGGCGATGACGTAGTCGCCCGCCTCGCGCCCCTCGATGTCCACCTGCTTGACCACCAGGAACTTCAAGCCCTCCATAGTCTCCACCTTGCGGGTGGCGACCAGGGTGCCCACGACTTTGCCTATCAGCATTTAAAACTCCTTACCCGAAGGTAGTCTCCCTCTTCGGTATTGTGGGGCTGACTGTACCCCAATATGACATCGAACCCTTCGACGGGGCTCAGGACAAGTTTCGAGGATTCGCCGAATTTAGCGTCGCGAATTCGGTGAATCCCTTCAATATCGTCGTCATATCCACCCCAATTCACCCTGAGCATAGTCGAACAATGAGGGCAACGAGTCACGGAGAACTAAGTAACGAGGGGGGTACCCACTCATTCCCCGTGACTCATTACTCGTTACCCTCTTTTGAACTTTGAGCTTCGACTATGCCTCTATCTCGCCTTTAGCCTGCTCGTAGCGGCCCAGGGGTAGCACCACGTCAATGTTCAGGTGCGGCCGCGGGATGACGTGGACAGAGACCACTTCGCCGACTCTCTCCGCGCCCCGGGCGCCGGCCTCGACAGCCGCCTTGCAGGCAGCCACGTCGCCGCGCACGATGGCCGTCACATAACCTCCGCCGGTTTTCTCGTAGCTCACCAGCTCGACCTTAGCTGCCTTGACCATAGCATCCGAGGCCTCTACCATCGCCGCGAAACCTTTACATTCAATCATACCTAGCGCTTCTGCCATTTTAATAAAACCTCCCTTTCAGTGTTTGA
>CAYNWI010000048.1:8064-12573 GCA_964400825.1 uncultured Anaerolineae bacterium
CTATGCTCTTCTTTTGGACTCCACCACCTTCCCTGTCACCGATTCGATGGCTTCCACGGCAGCGCCATAGCCAGCCATGATGTCTCGTTCCTCGCCGCCGAGCCAGAGCCGGCCGAAGCTGCCGAAGGGCCGCACGTGGATCAGGGTGATGTGGGCCGCTTTCTCCGCCTCATTGGCCGCCAGTATTGAGTAGGCGGCAGGCTCCACCTCCAGGATGTAGAGGGTCTGGCCAGGGATGAGCATGGAGCCGTCGCGGTTGCGGTTGACCAGTTGAGCGTGATGGTCGTCCACGTGGCGGATCACCTGGCTGGAGAAAACCGTGGGCTTCCAGCGCTCGCTCTCCTGAACCTCCAGCGCGTTCAGGATAGCCGCTCCGGCTGCCCGCACGTCTGCCTGGGAGGGCGAATGTACCTCCAGCAGCCCGAAGAGCCGCTCCACTACCTGCACCGCTGGCCGCACGTTAGTGGCCTTCAGCGCGATGTCCGTCATGCGGTTGATCTCGATGCCGGGCGAGATCTCCACCCAGAGGGAAGCGTCGCCCACGAGGGGCAGGAACCCCCTGGCCGTGGAGCCAATGAAGGCCGTGAGCTGCGGTTGCAAGCTATCGAGGAAAATGTATGATCGTAAGTCTACCGCCAAAGTTGCACCTCCTTGTCTGTGATTTGTTATGCGCTATCAAGCTGGGAAGCGGACGTATCTACAGGTAGGCATTATAGCACAAAACGCCCCTTTTGCCAATGATTCAAAATGTGCTATAATATAGGCGGTTGGTCTCATTGCGTGGAGGCCAAATCTCACGCCGAAAGGAGGGATGTGAAGCATGAGCCAGGACAATCCAGCCGGGTTGTCCATTTTCGCCCTTCAAGGGCCGAACGTAAATGACGTATCCCAAACTTTGCCGTCCGCCTATGACAGGCGGCGGCCATAACCCAAAGGAGGAAAAGAAGTGAAAAAGATACTGTTTAACTTGTTAGGCGTCCTGGCTCTGGTCAGCTTACTGGCCTCGGCCTGCGCGCCCAAAGCCACACCGACGCCGGTGCCGCCGACTGCCACGCCGGTGCCCAAAAAAGAGGTGCCCACGCCCACACCCGCCCCCAAAGGGCCGACCGGTGAAGTGACTTTGTGGCACGCGTACCAGACCGGCAGCGCGGAGGAGGACACCCTGACCGTGTTGATCGAGAACGCCAGGGCCGGGCTCCCAGACCTGACCATCAACGTCCTGCAGATTCCCTTCGACCAGATCTTCAACAAGTGGCAGACCGAGGTGGCTGCTGGTGGTGGCCCCGACATGTTCGTGGCCCCCAACGACGACCTGGGCAACCTGGCCCGCGCGGGTCTGGTGGAGAATCTCGATTCCTACCTGGCAGGCAAACTGGGTCACGTCTCGCAGGTTGGCGTTGACGGCATGAAGGTGGATGGCGTCCTCTACGGGGTGCCCGAATCCGCCAAGGCCGTGGCCCTGTACTACAACAAGTCCCTGGTTGACACGCCCCCTGAGACCACCGATGAACTGCTGCAGATGGTCAAGGATGGCACTCCGATGACCTTCTTCATCGGCGCTTACCACATGTTCGGTTGGTCGGGCTCGTTCGGTGGCCAACTGTTTGACGCCGATCTCAGGTGCATCGCCGACCAGGGGGGCTGGGTAGAGGCTGCGGAGTACCTGCTGGCACTGAAGGAAGCCGGTGCGACCTTCGACGCTGACTACGGCGTGGCTGAAGCACCGTTCCGCAACGGGGAATCGGCCTTCTTCGTCAACGGCCCCTGGGCTCTGGCGGACTATCAGGCCGACCTGGGTGATGACCTGGGCGTGGCCCCGATTCCGAAGGCCACGGGCGCTGCCAATCCGCTGAACGGCATTGATGGCTTCTACATCAATCCCAACAGCGGCAACAAGCAGGCCGCCGTTGACCTGGCTCTGTTCCTGGTCAGCAAAGAATCATCCCAGATCTACACCGACATGGCTGGTCACGTGCCGATCCGCGACGACGTGCAGCCTGCTGACGACTTGAACGCTGGCTTTGCCGCGGCTTCCGCCGCTGGCTATCCGCGCCCGCAGAGCGTAGAGTTCGGCAACTTCTGGACGCCTTTCGGCGACATGTGGACCAAGATTATGGAAGGAGTGTCCACCCCAGAAGAGGCCGTGGCTGAAGCCTGCGCCGCGATGAACGCTGCCAACAACAAGTAATCCAATCGCGTTTTGCGTAGAGGGGGCGCTGGTCGGGCGCAGAGATGTGGTCAATCAGCGCTCCCTTCCCCAAAACTCACGTCAGTGTTCAACCAGCCAAAGCAGATTCGAATTTCGCTGCCAGGTAGCGAATTCGAATTACGGAGGATAAGACTATGACAAGCGAAGCGATCCCCATTGCATCGCCTGGACAGCCGTCGCCGTTCCAAAGGTGGTGGCGACGCACCACCAGGAAGCGCGCGGCTTACGCCTATCTCATCCCGGCCTTCCTCGTGATGGCTATCATCACGTTTTACCCGATCGCCTATCAGTTCTGGATGTCGTTCACTGACTATGACATCGGCAACCTCCGGGTCGGCTCGGAAGCGCCGGCCTGGGTGGGATTCAAGAACTACCTGGACATCTTTAGCGGCGACCTGTCGAGGTTAATCCCAAACTTCAGCTTCTGGCGCACTCTGGCCTTTAACCTGGTGTGGACGTTTACCAACGTGCCGGTTCACATCGTCATTGGAGTGTTGATCGCTGTTCTTCTTAACACCGAGGGGCTGCGGTTCAAGCGTTTTTATCGTGCCATTTACGTCCTGCCGATTATCCTTCCCACGCTGGTGATTGCCACGGGCTGGCGAAACATGTACGACGCGAACTACGGGGCGATTAACCAGTCACTGGCTGCGATAGGGGGGCTTTTTAATATACCGGCAGGGGTTTTCCGTATCCGCTGGTTCCAGAGCCTGTCCCCGCCGTTCAAATGGTTCCTGCCCGGAATGCCGCTGCCGCTCTCCTACTATGCCATGCTGATCGCCAACATCTGGTTGGGCTGGCCGTTCATGACCATCGTCGCCACCGGCGCCTTGCAGAGCATTCCCAAGGATTTGTACGAGGCGGCTTCGATTGACGGCGCAAGCCCCAGGCAGCAGTTCTGGAACATCACCGTGCCGTTGCTGCGCCCGGCCATGGTACCGGCGGCCGTGTATGGCATCACCCTGACCTTCAACCTGTTCAACTTCATCTACTTCATGTCCGGCGGTGGGCCACTACGCCAGACGGACATCCTGGTTACGACGGCCTTCAACCTGGTAAACGCCCAGCGTCTGTACGGCATGGCAGCCGCTTTCAGTGTGATCGTATTCATCGTACTGGGGGTGCTGACACTGTTTACCAACTGGATGACCAGGGCAACGGAGCGGTACGATATCTAGTGAGAAAGGAGATGCGCGATGCGTGAGAGTGGGAAAAAACTCTCCCTGGGCAAACAATTATTGTACCAGGCGTTGGCGCTGCTGATCGCCTTTACCGTGATATTCCCTGTTTTGTGGCTCGTGAGTCTGTCGTTCGATCCGCGTGACATTGCCCGCCCTACCGAATTCCGACTCATTCCACCCGGGCTGTCGCTCGACGCTTATCGGCGCGTGCTGGATCGGCCGACGGCAAACCCGGTGACCTTTACTGAGTTGGCCTTGAATCAGCTCAAGCTGGCGGGCGGCGTATCCGTGTTGTCGGTGCTGCTCGGGATCTTCGCGGCCTACTCGTTCTCGCGCTTTGAATACAAAGGCCGCGCTGGCTTGATGCTGAGTGTCTTGACGGTACTGATCCTGCCCTCTGTTGCCACTCTGGCCCCGCTGTTCGTCATGCTGAACCGGATCAACATTGACTTTGGCCCGCTTCAATTCAACCTGCGAAACTCGTTGTGGGGTGTCGGACTGGCACTGACTTCCAGCCAGTTGCCGTTTGCGATCTGGAACCTGAAAGGCTATCTGGACACGATTCCCCGTGAGTTGGAGGAAGCGGCCCTCATTGACGGCGCGAGTCCCAACCAGTTATTTTTCAAGATCATCATGCCAATGGCAACCCCGGTGCTGGCTGTGACCGCGTTCTTTGGCTTCAACGCCGGCTGGACGGAATTCGTTACGTCCTGGATGTTCCTGAGCGATCCCAAGGACTTCACCCTGGCGATGTCCCTCTGGAATATGACTGGCCAGTGGTCGGGAGATACACCCTGGTCAGCGTTTGCGGCCATGGCGCTGATGGTGGCCGCGCCAGTGGCGATCGTCTATCTACTGCTCCAGAAATACATTGTCAGCGGTCTGACCATCGGCGGCGTGAAGTAGCGTCAGAGTTCAAAAGGCAAGAAACCCGGTTTTTTCCTGAAAACCGGGTTTTTTGTCTGGCGTGCGGAGGCAAACGTTGACGAACATCGCTACCCCTGAGTGGGTCAAAGACGCCATCTTCTACCAAATCTTCCCCGACCGCTTCGCCCAGAGCGGACGGGTGCCCAAGCCGTCCAACCTGGAGCCGTGGGACAGCCCGCCGACGGTCTACGG
>CAYNWI010000049.1:0-5553 GCA_964400825.1 uncultured Anaerolineae bacterium
CATGATTATAGCACCGAACGCTCTCCGCCGCAACAATGCTTGACAAGTGTGGGGTTTGGTCTATACTTACAAAGACATGAAGTGGGAATTCATAGCTGAGGCGAAACGGATACTGGAGCGGGAGCGGGGGACGATCCGCAAGGACTGGGGAGGCAAGCTGCCCATCGCGCTGGCCTATCCCAACACCTACCAGGTGGGCATGTCCAACCTGGGCCTGCAGACGGTGTACCGCCTGTTCAACCGGCGAGCCGACGTGGTCTGCGAGCGGGTTTTCTACAACCAGGGAGTGGGGAGCAGCCCGCTGATTTCGTTGGAATCGCAGCGGGATGTCAAGGATTTTGCGATCTTGGCCTTCTCCATCTCCTTCGAGATGGACTACTTCAACGTGGTGGCGATGCTGCGCCAGGCGGACATCCCTCCGCTGGCCGAAGAGCGAGACGAAGACTATCCCTTGCTTCTGGCCGGTGGCCCCGCTGTGACTGCCAATCCCCAGCCTCTGGCCCCTATCTTTGACGCCTTCGCTATCGGTGAAGGGGAGGTCATCATCCCCCCCCTGGTCGAAACCCTGCAAGCTGGCATCGGCGAAAACCGAGATGAGCTCCTTTCAGCATTGGCTCGCATACCGGGCATTTACGTCCCTAGCCAATACCCAATATCCAATACCCAATATCCAGTGAAACGTCAATGGGTCCCTGACCTCGACACTTGTCCTGCTGTCTCAGTTGTTCTAACCCCTGACACGGAGTTCGGCGACATGTACTTGATGGAGATCGCCCGTGGCTGTGGGCGAGGCTGCCGCTTCTGCCTGGCGGGCTACACCTATCGTCCCGTGCGGGAACGGAGCCCGGCGGTGCTGCTGGAGCAGGCTGAGGAGGGGCTGCGCTATCGTGACCGGATCGGCCTGGTGAGTGCGGCCGTCTCTGACTACTCACGCATTGGGGAGTTGGTTGCGGGCTTGCAGGGGATGGGAGCCAGGCTCTCCGCCTCCTCCCTGCGGGTTGATCCTCTCCCTGAGCTCCTGGTTCGTGCCCTGGCTGAGAGCGGAGTCCAAACCTTGACCATCGCTCCGGAGGCCGGCTCTCAGCGCCTGCGCACCCTGATCAACAAGAAAGTGTCCGAAGATGACCTGATGCGAGCTGTGGAGTTGGCCGCCCGCTACGACTTCGCCCAGCTCAAGCTCTATTTCATGCTCGGCCTGCCTACCGAAACCGAGGAAGATGTCCAGGCTCTCATTGACCTGTTACTGGCGGTCCGGGAGCGATTTCCGCGCCGGGTCACGGTGAACATCACTCCCTTCGTCCCCAAGGCCCACACGCCGTTTCAGTGGGTAGCCATGGCTCCGGTCGAGGGCTTGAAAGAGAGGTTGAGCCGCATCGAGCAGGCTCTACGACCCAGGGGAATTGCGGTCAAAGCCGAGAGCCCTGCCTGGGCAGCGGTGCAGGGCGTCTTATCGCGGGGTGATAGCCGGCTGGGTCAGGCCCTGGTCAGGGTGAAGAGGAGGTCGCTGGCGGCTTGGCGACGGGCACTGCGGGAATGTCAGCTCGACTCCGCCGAATACCTGAGGGAGCGCTCGTGGGATGATCCCTTGCCCTGGGCCGTGGTGGACAGTGGCGTCAGGCGTGATTACCTGTGGCGGGAGATGAGGAGAGCGATGGGGACAAAGAACGAGTCATGTCATTGCGAGCGCAGCGAAGCAATCTCCACCACGGAGGGGATTGCTTCGTCGCTCCGCTCCTCGCAATGACGGCCTGAACGGAGGGGTAAAGCGATACGTGCTACGACATCAGATCAACAACCTCGTCTACTACCGTTTCGCTAAGCTGGCCTCATACGACGAGGTCTTCCACGGCGTGTTCACGCGGCTGGGTGGGGTAAGTCCGTCTCCTTATGATTCCCTGAACGTGGGCCACTTCATCGGCGACGACCACCAGGCAGTGGAGGCCAACCACGACCTCATCTGCCAGGCCCTGGGCATCTCGCGAGGGGATATCGTCACCGCCCACCAGGTGCACGGCAGCCGGGTGGCGCTGGTCAGGACTGAAGATCGCGGTCGAGTGATCGCGGCCACCGATGCTTTGATCACCGATGCGCCCGGCGTGGCCCTCATGCTCCGCTTCGCCGACTGCCTGCCCGTGCTGCTCTATGATCCTGTCCGCCGAGTCGTTGGTCTGGTTCATGCCGGCTGGAAGGGCACCGTCGTGGGGATTGCGGCGAAGGCGGCTTTAGTTATGATGGACGTTTACGGCAGCCGCCCTGCCGACATCGTAGCTGGCCTCGGCCCGTGCATCGGCCCCTGCTGCTACCAGGTCGGGACCGAGGTTATAGAAGCGGTGAAAGCAAGCTTCAATGATTGGCAGAGGCTCCTTCGATCCCAGGGGGGCGGCTCGGTTCACTTCGACCTCTGGGAGGCCAACCGTCGTCAGTTGGCTGGGTTGGGCATCGAGGAGATCGAGGTGCTCCAATTTTGCACCGCCTGTCGCACCGACGAGTTCTTCTCCCACCGGGCGGAGGGGGGCTGTACGGGTAGGTTCGCGGTAATATTAGGAATGCGAGGTTAAGCTATGATTGAGATCGAGGTCAATCTACGGAATGTACAGCGGAGAATAGCCGAGGCAGCGGGTCGGGCCGGGCGCGATCCGGCGGAGGTCATCCTGGTGGCCGTGACCAAGACGTTCACCGTGGACCACATCCAGGCCGCCTGTGAGCTGGGGGTGCGCCACTTCGGCGAAAACCGGGTGGGCGAGGCGGCAGAGAAGGTGCCCATCGTTAACCAATGGGTTGAGGAGCAAGCTCTCCCGCCCCTCACCTGGCACATGGTCGGCCACCTGCAGAGCCGCAAGGCCAGGGATGCCATCCAGTTGTTCGACATGATTCACTCGGTGGACACCCTGAAGCTGGCCCAGCGCCTGGATCGCGCCCTCCCTCTTTCCCCCCCCAAGTTGGAGGGGAGGAAGGGGGGGCGTGTGGGCCAGACCATGCCCATTTTGCTGGAGGCCAACGTCTCGGGCGAGGAGAGCAAATACGGGTTTGCCCTGGATCAATGGGCGGAGGATGAACAGCAGCGGGAGCGCTTTTTCGCCATCGTGGAGGAGATACTGGCCTTGCCCCAGGTGGAGGTACAGGGTTTGATGACCATAGCTCCCATCGTGGCCGACCCTGAGGAGGCGCGGCCCTACTTTCGGCGCCTGCGGCGGCTGCGGGATGCCCTGGCCGAGAGGTTCCCAGGGGAATCCTGGCGGCACCTCTCCATGGGCATGACCGACGATTTCGAGGTAGCCATCGAAGAGGGAGCTACCCTGGTACGCATCGGCCGAGCCATCTTTGGGGAGAGACTGGCGTGCCAACTTGGTGCGTGAAGAGAGGAATCTTGGTGGCGGTCATACGCGGTTTCTAAAACGTGAGGGGGAAAGATGGACGAGCTCAAGATTACCGGAACCGAGGGTGGCGTGACCTTCGCCGTGCGGGTCGTCCCCAGGGCCAGCAAGGACGAGATCGTGGGGCTTCACGGCGATGCCCTCAAGGTTCGCCTCACTGCTCCGCCTGTTGAGGGGAGGGCGAACGAGGCCCTCATCGCTTTCCTGGCCCAACGGCTGGGCGTGCGTAAGAGCCAGGTGGAGATTATGGCCGGGGCCACCTCGCGCCGCAAGATGATTCGTGTCATTGGCGTGTTAGCGCAGGAGGTGCAGGAGCAACTGTGGGGCTAGTTAAGCCGTTACCGCTCCACGTACAGGATGCGCTCGCAGCTACCGCAGAGGGTCAATTTTTCTCCCTGGCGGGCCTGTTGCGCCTTGCTGCTGGGAAGAGTCACCCTGCAGGCCTGACAGAGTTCGCCTTCGAGGAGGGCTACCGCTTGCCCGTGCTTGCGGCGCCGCAAATCCTCGTACAAAGCCAGGTCGCCCGCCTCAATGGTCTTCTGTAGGTTAGCCCGTTTTGTTTTCAGTTGGCTCAGCCGGCTTATCAGTTCATTCTGTTCGGCGGAGAGCCGGGCTTGTGTTTCCTGCCACTCCTTCTCCAGGCGGGCCAGCCTCTCCCGCTGCTCCGTCACGTTGGCTTCGCTCTCTTCGACTTCGATCATCGTCTCTAACACCTGGTCTTCGAGTTCGCCCTTCTTACGCTTCAGGTACTGAACTTCGTCCTGGAGGCTGGCCAGTTCCTTGGGATTCTTGATGTGGCCGCCGTAGAGCCGATTCTCTACCGAGCCGATCTTGTTGACCAGGCTCCGCATTTCCAACTCCTGATCGCGCAGCCTCGTTCGCTGCCGGCTCAGCTTCTTCTCCCCGTCTTGTAGCACCTGCTGTACCTGTTGCAACTCTTCATTTCCCTCTAGGCTGGCCTTCACTTCTTGCAGGCGGCGGTTCTTCTGATCAATTTCCAGGTCAATGGTCTGCAAGCGGTAAAGTGTCTCGGCCTTATTCATGGTAGTAACCTCCCTGGCTGGTGTGGCTTCTGGAATAAAAAGAGCCTAATGCCCGAAGGCATTAGGCTCTGAGCGTAATCAGCGCCAGCACACTCACCCGATCCACCGAAGGCGACGGGGTCAAAGCGCTCCGATCGTGTGTGGCAGTTGATTTCTTCATCAGGTGTCCCCTCACTTTCCAGGGGAAATTATAGGCCGGGATGCCCATCCTGTCAAATGTGGATCGCTGCCAGGGGCGGTTTCTTGCCTTTTGCGAGAGAGTAAGGTATAATCGCTTACGTGTTGGGCGTGCTGGGTGACGGAACACGCTACACGGTCTGACGTGCAGCATCAAGTGGAAGCCACTTTTTATCCTGCCAGGGGGGAATTACTCGTTCGATGAGTTTGCACATTCTAATCACCAACGACGACGGCGTTGACGCACCGGGGCTGTTGGCCCTCCAGAAGGCCCTCCGGGAGGTCGGCGAGGTCACCGTTTTCGCCCCCGATCACAATTGGTCGGCGGCTGGTCACACCAGGACCATGCACAAGCCCCTGCGAGTGAGCCAAACGACCCTGCTCGATGGTACTTTGGCCTACACCACCACCGGAGCTCCATCGGACTGTGTGGCCCTGGTCCTGCTGGGCATCCTGGATCATCAACCCGATCTGGTCGTCTCAGGAATCAATCAGGGGGCCAACGTGGGTCACGACATCACCTACTCAGGCACGCTGGCCGCAGCGATGGAGGCGGTCATCTTCGGCATCCCTGCCCTGGCGGTGTCCCTGGACTCCTACCAGAGTCAAGACTGCGCCTGCGCCGCCCGATTTGCCGCCCGGCTGGTGAAACTCGTCCTGGAGCGTGGTCTGCCTCCTGACACCTTTCTCAATGTCAACGTGCCCGCTGTGCCTCAAGATGAGATGGCAGGCGTCAGAATCACCCGGCTGGGCAAGCGCATCTACCGCGACACGCTGGTAGAGCGCCAAGACCCTCGGGGACGGAACTATTACTGGATCGGCGGTGAGCCGCCAACGGGTGTGCCTGAGGAAGGAACGGACATTTGGGCCTTGGCTAACAACTACGTTTCCATTACTCCTCTCCACCTCGACCTGACTCAGTACCAGATGATGGAGGAGCTGAGGCGATGGGGATTGGA
>CAYNWI010000049.1:5653-12572 GCA_964400825.1 uncultured Anaerolineae bacterium
GTGCCCATCGAGGAGGCCAAGGTCAGTATCATGACCCATACCTTCAACTACGGCACCGGTTGCTTCGAGGGCATCCGCGCCTATTGGAACGAGGAAGAAGAACAGCTTCTCGTCTTCAGGATGAGGGAGCACTACGGGCGCTTCCACAATTCCTGTCGCATCCTTCGCATCGAGTTGCCCTATAGTGCGGAGCGACTGGGTGAATTGACCATCGAGTTGCTGCGCAAAGAGGGCTACCGGGGGGACGTCTACATCCGTCCCCTGGCTTACAAAGCCACCGAGGGCATCGGCGTGCGGTTGCACGACCTGACGGACGAGTTCGCCGTATTCAGCGTGCCTTTTGGGAGGTACATTGAGAAGGAGGAGGGGGCCAGTGTCTGCGTTTCCTCCTGGCACAGGATCAGCGACAACGCTGTGCCCGCGCGGGCCAAGATCACCGGTGCCTACGTCAACTCCGCCTTCTCCAAGACCGAAGCCATGCTCAACGGCTTCGACGAGGCCATCGTCCTCAACCCCAACGGCCACGTCTCCGAGGGCAGTGCCGAGAACCTGTTCATCGTCCGCGAGGGCAAGCTCATCACCCCGCCGGTGACGGAGAACATCCTGGAGGGGATAACCAGGGCCACCATCATGCAGGTTGCCCGCGAGCAGTTTGGCCTGGAGACGGTGGAGCGGCCCATAGACCGCACCGAGCTTTACCTGGCCGAGGAAGCATTTTTCTGCGGCACCGGTGTGCAGGTGGCGGCCATCGCCAGCATAGATCGCCGCCCCGTGGGCACGGGCAAGCTAGGCCCCATCGTCGAGAAGCTGCGCGATTTCTACTTCGACATCGTGAAAGGCAAAGTCGAGGAGTACCGGCATTGGTGTACTCCCGTGTACCCAGAATAGTGTCATCTGGTGGGACCACCTGAGCATCCTGAGCTGGTCGAAGGGTGCGACTTTGCAAGACGCGCATCCTTCGACAGACTCAGGATGCTTCACGTAAGCAGTAGGCTGACTGCTCACCTGCTCCCGCTGGCCCTTAGTCCAGCGGCCTTAGCGGACTAGGGTCCGCTGCGAGCATGGTGGCCGATACACAGCAGGCAGGGATTCTATGGTATTCAAACCCCGACGGTCTACCGGCATCCTGGTGGGTATTGCTATTATCTTGTCCGTCCTGGTGCTCGATGCGCTGCTGCTTTCTTATCTCAGGCAGAGCCAGGTCGGCCTCGTTTTCTTTATCTTAGCCCTGTTAGTTATCCTCAGCCTCCCCCTGCTGGTCCTGTTGGGCTATTTGGTCTACGCCTTATTCAATCTGCGTTATCAGTTACATCGTGACGCCTTGACCATCGTCTGGGGGGCGACCCAGCACGTCATCCCCATGAGCAGCATCCGGGAGGTTGTGCGGGGTGAGGATTTGGGAGAGGGGATGAGGGTGAAAGGGGTGAGCTGGCCGGGCTGTTTGGTGGGGCGTGGTCAGATTGAGGGAATTGGGCGCACCCTTTTCTACGCCACCGAGCCTGGGGCCAAGCAGCTTTTGGTAATCACTTCCACTCTGGCCTACGGCATCTCGCCATCTGACGCCGATGGGTTCCTCGACGCCTTTGAGATCCGTCAGCAGATGGGCCCCATCCAGCTTTTGCCCTACGAGCATCGTCAACCCGGCTTCGTGCATTGGCCTGTCTGGCGGGACCGTCTGGCCCATCTGCTCCTCGCTCTTGGCGCGGGGGCCAATCTCATCTTGTTCGCCTATCACTGTTGGCGCTGTCCTTCTCAGGCTGAGATGTTCAGATTGCCAGCCAGCGGCCTGGTGGCCCTGATGGTCAATTCCAGCCTGGGTATTCTCATCCACGCCCGGCAGAGGGTGGGCGCCTACCTGCTCTGGGGGGGCGCAGTCGTCGTCCAGCTCCTCTCCTGGCTGGTAGCTCTCAAAATCGTCGGCTGACAAGCTTTCTTTGATCGCCGAAGGTCTCCCGACCGAGGCGAAAGAGGCTCGGTCAGGAGACCTTGCCCATCATATAGTCTAAGGGTAACCGTTCAGCCCAGTGTCATTGCGAGCGGTTTTTGCGAAGCAATCCCCACCGTCGTTGGGAGCAATCATTGCGAAACGATATCCGAATCGGTGTTTGGGGATTGCTTCGGCACAAAAAACTGTGCCTCGCAATGACACCTGAACGCTTACGTCTAAGGTTTGTGTGAAGAGATGGATGTTCTCAAAGATCTGAACCCCGCTCAGCGGGAGGCGGTACAGGCCATCGAGGGACCGGTGTTGGTGTTGGCCGGGCCGGGCAGCGGCAAGACCCGGGTCTTGACCCACCGGGTGGCTTACCTGGTCAGGGAGTGCGGCGTGGATCCCTACCACATCATGGCCGTGACCTTCACCAACAAGGCGGCTCAGGAGATGAAGGGACGGCTGGATCACCTCCTGGGCCAGCGGCTGCGGCGGCTGACTATCGGCACCTTCCACGCCATTTGCTCCCGCACCCTGCGCCGTGAGGCAGAGCACCTGAATGTGAGCAGCGACTTCGTTATCTACGACCGCAGCGATCAACTGGGGCTCGTCCGCCAGGCCCTGACGGATCTGAATCTGGACGACAAGATGTACCGTCCGCAGGCCGTGCTGGGGACCATCTCCAAAGCCAAGAACGAGCTGATCGGGCCGGAGTCCTTTGCCCCTCAGACCTATTGGCAGGAGGTGGCTGGTCGAGTATACACCCGCTATCAAGAACTACTCCTGGCAAACAACGCCCAGGACTTCGACGATCTTTTGATGAACGCGGTTCGGCTCTTCACTCAGCATCCAGATGTCCTGGCCAAATACCAGCGGCGCTACTTTCACATCCTGGTTGACGAATTTCAGGATACCAACACAGCCCAATACGCGCTGGTCAAACGGCTGGCGGAGAAAAATGGCAATCTCTTTGCCGTCGGCGACGAGGACCAGTCAATTTACGCCTTCCGAGGCGCTGACTTCCGCAACGTGCACCGCTTTCGACGCGATTACCCCGATGCCAGGGTCATCCTTTTGGAACAAAACTACCGCTCGCCTCAGACCATCCTCGACGTGGCCAAGGCTGTCATCTCTCACAACGTCCACCGCACGCCCAAGAATCTGCGCACTGAAAAGGGCCGGGGCTTGCCCATCGTGGTCCAAGAGGCGTACGACGAGCAGGAGGAGGCCCAATACGTGGTAGATCAGATCGCCCGCTTGGTGGCCGGGGGGACCTGCCATCCTGGGGATTGTGCCATCATGTATCGCACCAATGCCCAGTCGCGCGTCCTGGAGGATGCCTTCGTCCGCGCGGGCCTGCCCTACAAACTGGTGGGAGCCACGCGATTCTACGCTCGCCGCGAGATCAAAGATGTCCTGTCCTACCTGCGCCTGGTACACAATCCCCACGACAGCGTCAGCCTGGCTCGCATCATCAACGTGCCCACGCGGGGCATCGGGGCGAAGACGAGGAGTTCCCTTGAAGAATGGGCTGGTGATTTGAAAGTGCCGATTCATACGGCCTTGCAGATGTTAAGAGAGGAGACCGATGGGGCTGCTGCTCCTTTTCCCACCTATGCTCGTAATGTCCTGGTGAAGTTCTCGGAGTTGCTGGACGAGTTGATGGCGGCACGGGAGAAGCTGAACGTGCTGGAGCTTTTGGACCTGATCCTGGAGAAGTCGGGGTATTCGGCCTACATTCGGGACGGCACGGAGGAGGGAGAGGATCGCTGGAACAACATCTTGGAGTTGCGCACCGTGGCTCGCGAGTACCTGGAATTGCCTCCGGAGATCTCCCTGACCATTTTCCTGGAAGAGGTGGCGCTGGTTTCCGAGGTTGATAACCTCGACGAGACGGCGAACGTCCCCACCCTGCTCACTTTACACATGGCCAAGGGCTTGGAGTTCCCCGTGGTCTTCATCGTGGGCCTGGAGGACGGACTCCTGCCCCACAGCCGTTCCTTCGACGATCCCGACGGCATGGAAGAGGAGCGGCGCCTCTGCTACGTGGGCATCACCCGGGCCAAGGAGCGCGTCTATCTACTTCACGCCTTTCGCCGCACCATGTACGGGGAGAGCCAGGTGGGTGAGCCATCTCGCTTCATCACCGATATCCCCGGCCACCTCATCGCGGGACGTGAGGAAGCGGCCCTTGGCGAAGAAGAGCCGCGCTACCGTTGGCAGGGACAGTGGCCTGTCACCTCCGAACCTGCCGTGACGGGCCAATTCGAGACAGGGGATAGGGTGCAGCATCGCATATTCGGGGAAGGCATCGTAATCGAGAGCAAAGTCGCGGGGAGCGACGAGGAAGTGACTGTGGTCTTCGAGGGAAAGGGAATCAAACGCCTGCTGGCCAGCTTCGCCAAACTGGAGAAACTGGAGGGTTGAACGCGGAGGCAGCCGCCGCCACGAAGCACCGGAGTCCTGAACTTGTTCAGGGGATTCACTACAGCGACAATCTGCAGACGAGAGGACCCCAACAAGTTGGGGACTCCCATCGGAAAAGGGATACAGACGACAAAAGCCGCCTGTTTCAAGCGCAGGCGGCTTTTTCGGTTGGATCCTATGAAACCAGGATGAGAGGGAAGAACCAGAGGATCAGAATTCGAGGAATTCTTCTGGATAGTGCGTCAAGTCCAGCTTTTCTTCGTCAGGTATCGGTCGTATGCCCCACTGTTGCATGGCCAGCGCACCAAAAAGGATGTCAATCGAAGTCCCCTTCTCATCCTTTCCGATCTCGTCAATGACCATCGCGTGAGTTGATATCTGTCGCCCTTCCACTTCAGCTTCGAGGAGTGCTGTTTCAGTTGTTTCCTTGACTGTCCCGCCTATTGTACTTCGAAATGGTCGCCGAGTTTTTGTGGTTGTCAACACTGAAGCGACATCCGCAGTGACGTAGGTATTGCGGGCGCCTGTATCAAACAGTGTCCAGCACTCCCTGCCATTGACTTGAATCATTTGGCGAATTCTTTCCACCGCCAAACACCTTTCTCAATTAGCCTGACTCGTGGCAAGTCGCAGACTGGATGACTCTGGGGTGGCGGCCTAGTCGCAAGTCTCCCCCCAGTGCGCCGCCACCAGCATGATGTCCACGACGTCAATGTCGCAGTCATCGTCGAGGTCGTAGATAACCAATGGTGCTAGTTTGGGGCATTTTGGGCTACTTATGTGAAATCAAAGTGCAAAGTGTGGGGTTCAACCCACTAGATGTAGTGTTTTCAGAGCGGTCTTCCCCTATATCTGGAACTAGCACCAAAGGTTAGATAGGATCGTAGTCGGGGTCGCCAACGGAGGTATTCCAACGGCTGACCACCAGCAGGATGCCCATGATCACTAACGGGTTTTCTCAGCAGCGGGAGATAGACCTGATGGGTAAATGTTGGCGTAGGTGTAGCAGTCGGCGTGCTGGTTACCGTCGCGGTAGGCGTAGCCGTTGGGGTGTTGGTCACCGTTGTCGTAGGCGTGTCGGTGGGTGTTGGAGTGACGGTCAGTGTCAGGGTGTGAGTAGCCGTCGGAGTGCGTGTCTTGGTCGGTGTCGGGGTATGGCTTGCTATCGGCGTGGGTGTGTCGGTCGGCGTGGGGGTGGGTGTTGGCGTCGGGGTGGGCTCCATCCGGAGCTCACCGTCTTGCCATTCCGCTGGCAATGGTTGACCTGAGGCGTCGGCCAGGTTTACCTGCGTTATATCCAACGGTGTGCTTCCAGATGCTCCTGGAGCAACGGTGTATTCGACTGACAGAATCGCACCTGCTCCTGGAGTGATTGGTACCCCACTCAGGTTGAACAAGAGGATGTGGTACTCCACGGCTGACGGATCGCTATCGTCCTTTGTAGACGACACTGACCAATCACTCGTTCGAGAAGTGGTAGCTATGGAGCCTATATCCACTAGCCCACCCAGCGAGTCGTAGTTGAACCACATCTCAACCGCGTAGGTCTCGTCGTCGTTGTTGAGGTCAACGTCGAACATTCCGCTGGTTCCAGGGTCCACGTCCACATAAGGCATGCTCACCACGTTACTACTGTCCAGCAGTCCTAAACTTCTACTCGACTGCCCCCCTCCGCATGTTCCCAGGATCAGGCAGATCAACCGCTGCAAATCGAACACGTTCCATTGCCCATCTCCTCCTGGCGGAGGCGCAATGTCTGCACACACCCACCACTGCTCCGGGTATAGGTCCGGATCTGGCTGTGGCGTGTGCAGGATCATGTTGATCAGGATTTGCAGGTCAAAGATGTTGACTTCATCGTCGTCGTTGATGTCCCCTTCCGGTTCACAGAGCGATGTCACGGTGAACAGTCCAACGTCTGTGAAGTCTGCCGGAATAGAACCTCCGATTGCATCCGCCAACAGCACGTTACTGAACGTTAAGTCTGTCGTGTCGCCTCCATTAGCTGACGCATCCACGTCGAACAGCAACTCGAGAATAGGCCCCGTCCCCGGCTGAATCGTCCCCCCGCTCAAGTCGAGCAGGAGAATGTGCGCCATGGCCGCCGACGGGTTCGAATTATCAACTACGATCTGCACCTGGAAATCCTGAGTTCGTGATGTCGTGTTGACCCCACTTGCTGTTACACCTATCGTTTCGTCGTACATGACCCACAGCTCCGCCGAAGCGATTGGCGTTGTGTTGTGCGACTGGTTGTCCACGGAGATGGTCACTGGATTGCCCGTGCTACCGGGCGCTCCATCGCCGTCTTCGATTGTCACAATCACCGCTTCCCCTGGCGTGGGGGTGTTGGTCACCGTCGGTGTAGCTGTCGGGGTGGGCGTGTTGGTCGGTGTCGAAGTGTGAGTCACCGTCACCGTTGTGCGGGTCGGCGTTGGCGTGCTCGTTGGCGTGGGTGTGTTTGTCGGCGTTGCTGTCGGCGTGTTCGTCGGTGTGTTCGTGGGCGTGCTAGTTGATGTCCTGGTCGGTGTGGATGTCTTGGTCGGTGTTGGAGTGTGAGTT
>CAYNWI010000050.1:0-11203 GCA_964400825.1 uncultured Anaerolineae bacterium
GGATTCCTCCACTCTTTTGACGTGAAACGTGAAACGTAAAACGTGAAGCTTTTCAGTTACGTTTCACGTTTTACGCTTCACGTTGACAAGCTCCCGCCAGTTCAGGCGTTGGCCGTAGCGGAGCATTCCCAGGCGGAAGGCTTGCCCAGCCAGCCACACGGCTCCCCCCGCGCACAGCACCAGCAGCGTCACGCTGACGGCGACTTGCCAGAACGGTATCGGCACGGACATGATGCGCATGGCGATTGTGGACAGGGCGGTGGGTGGGAAGAGGCTCAAGCCGATAGCCAGGGGGCTGTTGGGGTTTTCTATGATTACCACGCCTAACCAAACAGGTGCTATGATGGGAAGGCTGAAAAGTCCTGCCATTTGCTGAGCTTCCTGACTATCTGCCACCGTTGCGCCGGCGGCTGCCATCAGGGAGGCGAGCATCACGTAGGTGGGGGCGGCGATGGCCAGCATGGTGATGATGGTCGGCGGATCTACGCTCAGGTTTTGAAGTATGCCAATGTCCAGGTAGCGGCCGCCGATAAACGTGGCCAGCGCGGCGAAAGCGATCCAGGCGACGACCTGGGTGAGGGTCATGGCGATGATGCCCAACACCTTGCCGCCAATCAACTGACCAGGCGAGATTGAGGTCACTACAATCTCCATGGTGCGGTTCTCTTTCTCCGTGGCCACAGCTTGCGTCAGGGTGCCCGAGCTCATAAAGAGCAGCATGATGAAGGCCAGACCTATGAAGAACGGCAGGAGGTTGTTAAAGAAGGTCTTATCAGAGAATTCGCGGCCACCGCCCGGCCCATCGTCCGGCCAGCGCACGATCAGGTTGCTGCCGGCCACAGCCCGGCGGGCGATCTCTGGCGGCATATCGCTTATCTTGTTGATCTGCATGAAATCCCAGAACTGACGGGTGACGTTATCCCCAGGCGGCTCGACGTACACCAACTCGACGCGGTTGGTCTGGCGATAGTCCGCCGACACGACGTAATATGCCTGGATGGCTTTCGACTCCAAGGCCTCACGGGCCTCTTCCTCTGTCTGGTAGGGAATCAAGGCCACCAAATCTGAGGAACTGGGGTTGTCGGGCGAGCTGGCTCTTTGGGGCGCGGGGATGGGGTCGGTCAGCACGCCGGCGTGGTCCACGTAGCCGACTGGCGCGTCGGGATTCTCCATGTGATTAATGAGCCACCCCAGTCCGACAGAAACAGCAAGTATCAAGGGCACGCTGAGAGTGATGAAGATGAAGCTCTTTTTGAAGACGTTCCGCGCGTATTCGTATTTGGCGACCAGCCATAGCTTGGACATCAGGCGTCTCCTTCCTCCACCACGCGGATGAAGATCTCGTCCAGGGTGGGGGTGGCGATCTCGAATTTCTCCAGGATCACGTCTTGGGCCATCAGAGCACGCAGCACGTCCTGGGGGGTGGTTCCCTGGCTCAGAGTCAGTTTGACCGCGTCGTTATGGGGCGCAGCCTGTTCCACTCCGTCCACAGTGGGGAGCTCGCCCGCAGTGCGCACCAGCACGGCGTGGCCGGAGAACCGGCGGCGGATGTCGTCCAGGTCGCCGTAGAGCACGTCCTTCCCGTCGTCAATCAGCAGGATGCGGTCGCACAGCTCCTCCACCTGGTGCATCTGGTGGGTGGACATGAGGATCGTGGCCCCCTGCTGGCGCAGTTCCCGCATCAGGTCTTTGACCAATTGGGTGTTGATGGGGTCCAGAGCGGCAAACGGCTCGTCAATGATGACCAGCTCTGGGTGATGGATGATGGTGTTGATGATCTGCGCCTTTTGCTGCATGCCCTTGCTGAGCTCCTTCACCTTTTTACTCTTGTGAGCGGTCAGGTCGAAGCGTTCCAGCAGCGTGCCCAGGCGTTGGCGAGCTTCGGCGGCGGGAACGCCCTTCAGCGAAGCCAGGTAGAGCAGGCAGCGCTCCAGGGGGGCATCTTGATACAGGCCCCGCTCCTCAGGCATGTAGCCGATGCGCTCTTTCTTCTCTTCGGTCATCGGCCCGTCCAGGATGGACACCGTGCCGCGCTCCGGCTTGAAGATGTCCAGCATCAGGCGGATGGTGGTGGTCTTGCCCGCACCGTTGGGGCCGAGCAAGCCGAAAATCTCGCCGCGTTCGACGTCGAAGGATACGTCAACCACGGCCTGGGTGCTGCCAAACGATTTGGCGACGTGGGAAACTTCTACAGTGTGCATAGTTGGATGTTCCTTTCATTATCATTCAAACAAATGGCAAACGGGGACATCTGCCCTTGGCCTTGAGTATACCAAAAAAGGCCCCGATTGCAAAGTCACGCTCAGGTGCTGAACGGGTCTCAAGTCTCCCCAGGCGGGCGTTACTCGTGCTCACGCCTTCCGGCGCGCCGGGATACCAGGACGAAAATCGCGGCAGCAAAAGCGACGATTGACAATCCATCAAAGACCCCGCGCGCGAAGTTAGCCATCCGCCCGGCGCCGGCGAAGTGGTCCAGCAGTGAAACGATGCTGGAGCAAAGAAGCCCCAGCGCGAACCACACATAGCCATCTACAACAGCTTTCTCAGGCATTTCGATCTCCTGTTGAGGTTATCTCTGTTATGCCATCGGTGCTTCTTTGGCGCGCAGTTCCCGGTAGGTCAGCGTCCACGTGCTGGACAAGTACGTTTCGAACAGCCCACCCAGGAGTGCCAGCGGCACTGCCATCATCAAGATAAAGACGGGGATGCCCACCACGGCGGCCACGACCCACGGCGCCGCGCCCTCAAGGGCCAGCCCGGTCAGTCCGCCGGCCAGGAGCGCCAACAGCCCTCCCAGCGCTCCGCTCACGACCAGCAGCAGGAGCACGACGGGGATCATTGCGATAACCCAGCCGATGCGCAGGCCAAATGTGATCAGCCACATCAGGCCTATGTCCCTCAGGTTGTGCCTCACCACGGCGTATCCCTGGCGGATGGATTCGGTCACTCCCAATCCCTCGAGCACGCACACTCGCCGCAAGAAGGGCTTCAGGACTGAAAGGATCACGGCGACGACGATGGCCAGCAGGACGACCAGCAATCCCAGGCCGATGGTGGTAGCCGTGCCCAGCGCGCCGGCAGCCGTGCTCTTCGTGGCCCACAGCAACAACGGGGCGGACGCCAGCAAGGACAACAGGATGAACGCCACCGCCACCGGCAAGCCGATCAGCAGGTCAATGAGGAAGAGGCGAAATGCGCTGCGCGACCAGCCCAGGCGGAATCCCTGGCGCACGCTGCGTTTCTGGCCCGTCTCCTCGTGGTCGTCCACCATCCCTATCAGAGCCGTCTCTGCCACGTAGCGCGCTATCGCCCCCACGATGATCAAAAGGACGACCAGGCACGCCAGCCCGATGCCGATGGCGAGCAGCGTTCTCCCCACCTCTGGTGAAATCCTATCTAAGCGGAGCCCTCTGCCCGAAAAGTCTTCGTTTCCAAAAGTGTACTGAACCCAGTTGTTGGAGCTTCTGCCTGCGGTCAGCGCCAGGATGAAGCCAAAGGCCCACAGCGCGCGGTAGCGCCAGACCATGTGCCAGGCTCGTTTCAAAACTTGAACGTGATCCATGATTTGTGACTCCTTTCTGTGATTATTTTCTCAGCCCACTTTCTCCACGATGAGCAGGAAGTCCACAAAGGTGGCAGGGAAGGGGGTGACGTTCGGGATGATGGCCACGACTTCGCCCTCCAGGCTGTTCAGGAATTGCTCCAGCTTGGTCTGGTCCGCTGTCATCCTGATATTGAAGCGGTGAACTCGGTACTTCATTTTCTCGCCTCCTATCTCGAGTTTAGACAATTTACTTCATCGTTATTGATTACGATAGCAAGAGCATCCCGACGGCGTATGGCAGCAAAGCCAGCAATGCCAACAGGGGATGCCCGCGCTGCGTGGTGTTGCGCCTGTCCCAGTTGAAGAGATAGATCGCCAGCCCAAACGCCAGCATCCCGCTCGCTAGCAGGACGATGAGCGACCCCCACGGATCGAAATCGGCCGCCAGGTCGTAGGCCAACCCTCGAAAGGCGTTCATGGCCTGGGTGGCTGGCAAGAGCTGAGCAACCTTACCCATTGCCTCGGGCAAAATGTCATGGGGCATCATCATGCCGCCCAACATCATTGATGGCAAATAGATCAGTTGCGACCATAGCACCGTCATCCGCGAACTGGGCGAAATCACGCCGATCAGCACGCCGAGTCCGGCGCAGGAAAAGGCCGTCGCGAGGAATGTCACCACGAAGCCGGGCCAACTGACGGGCAGTGGCGCATCAAAGAACAGGGGCGCGGTGGCGGTGATGATGACTGCTACCACCGCCGTATGCAAGATGGTGGTCAGCGCTGGGATGACCAGGATGGAGAAGGGCGGCACACCATTGATCTTGTAGCTGCGAAAGATGCCGGCTTCGCGGGCCGCCACTAAGGGGTCGGGCAAGCCCAGCAACATGCCCGATAGGATGGCGAAGACCACCATGGCCGGGATCATGGTCTCCACAAAACCGGGATTGATCTCGGTCATAATCAGCCCCATCATGGCGTAGAAGCCCAGGGGGAGCAGGTAGTTCAGCAATAGCAAGGTCTTGTTGCGGATGCCGGTGCGGAACTCGAACGAGAAGTGGTTTACAAACGCGCTCATTGGGTGCCTCCTGTGTTCGTGCCTTCGGTACGCGTGATTTCCAGAAAACGATCTTCCAGAGAGGGGCGTTCCACACGCAAATCAATCAACGTGTCCTCCTGGGCCTCGATGTGGGCGATGATGGCCGAAACCGTGGGGCCGATGTCGCTGCTGAAGTAGATGACGTATTCGTCTTTGAGCCCCTGTTGGCTCACAGCCGGGAAGGTGACGCCAGGGACGGACAGGCTGGAACTTTTCGTGTGGACGGAGACCTTGGTCAGGCCCGCGCCGGTGGCGGTTAGCTCAAGAGGGGTGCCGGTGGCGGCGATCTTGCCGCGCAGCAAAATCGCCACCCGGTCTGACATCTCTTCGGCTTCGGCCATGTCGTGCGTAGCGAGGATGATGGTGGTGCCTGCCGCCTGCAACTCGCGCATCAGGTTGTGCAGTTCGACCCGCGAGGGGACGTCGAGGCCAGCGGTAGGCTCATCCAGAAGAAGCACGGGGGGATCGTGGGCCACCGCCAGAGCCAGCGCCAGGCGTCGCTGTTGGCCCGCGGATAGCTGGTAGTACTGTGCGCGCCTTTTCTCTGCCAGGCCCAAGCGATCCAGCAAGTCGTAGCGCGGGGCTACGCCGTGGTAGGCGCTGAAGAACTTCATTGCCTCGTCCACGCGGATGCTATCCGGCAGGCCTGAGGACTGCAACTGCACGCCGATAACGTCGCGCAGCTTGCGCGATTGGCGGGCGGGATTGATACCCATGACCTGCAACGATCCGCCGTCGGGCGTGCGCAGCCCTTCCAGGCTCTCCAGCGTGCTGGTCTTCCCCGCTCCGTTAGGCCCCAGAAGACCGAAGATTTCGCCACGCTGCACCTCAAAACTGATGGCGTCCACGGCGACGACATCGCCGTAGATTTTACTGAAGTCTCTAACCTGAATCACAGAGTCTTTCATGGGACATTTCTCCTTAGTCCAGAATCAACCGCGCTCGCTTGAAGCGGGCCAGGGCTACCATGAGCAGCACCACATCCAACACCAGCAGGACGGCCACGATGACGAGGATGACCTGCTCGAAGCTGAGAGTCGCCAGCACTTCTCTGAAGCGGGCCTCTCCAGACTCCGACGATAGAATGGCGAACAGCGCAAACTGGAGGATCATGGGAGGGATCAGGAGAACGGCCATCAGGGTTTGCTGGGCCTCTTGCGCTGTCGCCGCCCGCAGGGAGAACAGCACTCCCGCCCCAGCGGTGAGCATCGCCACCAGGAAGCTGAACGCCAGGTCAGCCAGAAGAATGGACGGCTTGTAGAACAGTATGTGGCCGTCCCAGTGGGCGACGTTCACCGTCACCAAGCCGATCAGCAAGAGCACCAGCGTAACTCCCCAGCCAAAGGCTACCGAGGTGATGATCTTGCCGAACAGGATGGCTCGGTCGGACAGGCGGCTGGCCAGCAGCGTGGGCAGGGTGTGGCGCTCTCGCTCGCCGGCAAAGGAGTCGGGGATGGACATCCCCACCAGGATCAGCGGGGCAACAAAGGCCAGTAACAGGGACAGTGGGCTTTCCACCCAACCCGCTCCCTCCTGCAATGGAAAGTAGATGGCCAGTAGAACCGGGCTGAACATGGCCAGCAGGGCCTGAGCACGACGGCCCCGAACACGAAACAGTCCCTTACGTTCTTTCCAAATCACGGTCAAAATGTCGTCTTTCATTTCTCTTCCTGCATCAGGGTCAAGAACACTTCTTCCAGGCTGGCTTTGCCCCGGCGAACCTCTTCCACCTGGACGCCCTCGCTCACCATCAGGCCGACCAGCGGCGCAGTGTCCGTCCCTTCGCGCAGGTCAATCTCCAGGTGCTGGTTTTGCACCTCAGCAGCGACCACCTCCGGTCGCGCTCGCAACAGTTGCAGCGCACGCTCGTTGAAGCCGCGCCCGATGATCTCCACGCGGGGGCCACCGGCTCTGGCCCGCAACTTATCTGGATGGCCAAGCGCCACCAGCCTGCCCTCGCGGATCACAGCCACCTGAGCGCACAGCCTCTCGGCCTCCGCCATGTTGTGGGTGGTCAGGAAGACCGTCACCCCCTCGCGGGCGGCCAGGGCCTCCAGATCGTCGCGCACCGCCGCCGCCGCCACCACATCCAGACCTGCCGTCGGCTCGTCCAGGAAGACCAGGGGCGGGCGGTGCAGCATGGCCCGGGCCAGGGCCAGTTTCTGCTTCATCCCTTTGCTCCACGTTCCCACTCGCTCCTTCCGCCGCTCCCACACTCCCATGTGGGTGAGCAATTCCTTGATTCGAGCCTGCCGTTCGGCGGCCGGCATCCGCCAGATCCGACCGTAGAACTCCAGGTTGTCCTCGGCGGTCAGTTGCTCGTAGACGCCGGAGTGTTCGAGGAGAGCCCCGGTGCGGGTGCGAACCTCGTCCGCCTGCGTGCGGGTATCGAAGCCCAGCACCTCGGCCCGGCCAGACGTTGGTTCCAGCAGGCCCAGCAGCAGGTTGATGGTGGTGGTCTTGCCCGCGCCGTTGGGGCCCAGGAATCCGAAGATGATGCCAGTTGGCACATCCAGCGAGAGGCCATCCACCGCTCTCACCGTCTCGAAGTCGCGGGTGAGGTTCTCGATACGAATAGCTGTCTCAGTCATGCCCTTTTCTCCTCTCGTCTTATTTCCCCCGTATTATACCACAGATAGCCGATTTGCGCATCGGCCTGCTGGAGAATTTTCGCATTGGACAGGTGTCCAATCTTTTTGTTGGTCAGGTGACCAATTCCTCGTACATCCAAAAATTTTAAGGTTACAGCCCTGTGCCTTGACATTTGCTCAATTCTGTGGTACATATCCTCCGATGAGTTCATGTGCAACAAAAAAGTAAGCACATTGGGGGCACAAGATGGACTTGAAAGGTAAAGTCTCCCTGGTGACAGGCGGGGCAGGCGGAATCGGAGTAAAAGTTTGTGAAAAGCTCGCCGCGTTAGGGTCGTTTGTCTACGTTTGTGATATCAAAGAAGCGACCGAGTTGGTGGATCGCATAAATGCGAAATATCCAGAGCCGAGAGCAGGTTCTGCGAGGTGTGATATATCCAGTAAAGAAGATGTTGAAGCCATGTATCGGCGCATATCAGAACAAAGAGGTGGGGTGGATATCCTCATTAACAATGCGGCGGTGTATGGCCCCTTGAAAGCTCACCATTTTCCTGAGATCTCGTATGGGGATTTTATAAAAACGATTCAAGTTGATCTCTCCGGTGCCGTGTACTGTACGCTTCTGGCGATTCCCTACATGAAGCAAAAGGGTTGGGGCAGGATCATCTTTACTGCGGCGCCCATGTCTTCGTCGGGAATTCCGTCGCCCTACCTTGCGGGGAAGGCGGGTTTTATTGGTCTGACCAAGTACCTCTCGCAGAGATTCAGCCAGGACGGTATATGGACCTTTGCTTTGGCCCTGAGGCACGTGGATACGCCGCTGATCAGAAAAGTAATCGCAAGTAGGGGGCGTGATGTCGAAGAGGGCCTTGAGGCTATGCACAAGAAATCTTTGACCGGTAAAATGATAGCCCCTGAGGAAATTGCCGATATATATGCACATTTCATATTGACTTCCTCCCCTGGTCTCAGTGGGACGGTCATTCTCACAGAGGGTGGAATTACATACTTGCGGTAAGGAGGGAGATAATGCAAGACCTAGGTCGTGATTATGAGGGAAAAAACTGTATCGTGTTCGGGGCGAATAGTGTCGTTGGGGTGGGAATAAGCAAATTTCTTTCCCAGGGAGGTGTTAATCTCGGTTTGATAGACCTTGATTCTTATAGGCAGGACGCGCTGGCGGGAGATGTGGGGAGTCCCGGCAGCACGGTGGTCTATAAAACGGTCTCGTCCGGTCGTGAAGATAGCTTTCAGGAAGCTGTAGACGGGGTAGTTAGCGACCTGGGTAGCGTGGATTATCTGATTCTTGCTTTCTATCTCGAAGAAGAGAGGAAAAAGGTAGATCCAGACGGCCTTAGCGTAGACATCTGGGATGAGTTGTTCAAGGAGTGGGTGCTGAACTACTTTCTGGCGATGAAAGCAGTGGTGCCCCACATGATTCGGAAGGCAGCGGGAAGAGTAGTTTTCGTGAATACGACCACCGGATATACTGGAGAAGGTGAAGGTGAAGGAGAACTCACTGAAGGTGGTTCTGTTTATGAATGTGCTTGCTCAAGTGCTATAACGGGAATAATGACTTCCATAGCCAGAGATATTATTCCTAAGGGAATTTCAGTTAACGGAGTCTCTCTGGGTCCCAATTATGAGGACGATATGGAAAGAACGATTTGGGCAGTCGAACTGTGGCTTTCAGGTATGTGCGAATATGCCTGCGCGCAGATTCTTAGATTATACTAGCATTATTTCAAAAGAAGGGGGATATACCATTGGACGAGGAACTGAAGAGCAAAATCCTGGCGGAGTGGGGGGTTGATGGTCTGCCTTTTGAACAGCAGGTGATCAGAATATTCGAAAAGGTGAGAGACATCCCTTTCGGTCGCATGGGATCCAGAGATCCAAAGGACGTTTATGAGAGGAATAAGGGAACCTGCTCAGGCAAGAATTTCTTATTAACGGAGTTGTACGAAGCCATTGGAGTGAGAACGAAGGACATGGTATGCCTGCAGCGCTGGAAGGATCTGACCTGGTTTCCAGATGATACCTACGGAGTCGTAGAGCTACCGGATGAGTTGACTCAAATGTTGGAGACGACTGAGATCGTGGACTTTCACAACTATGTGAAAATATTTGTAGCTGACAAGTGGGTCACGGTTGACGTTACGATTGACCTTCCACTCAGGAAATTGGGGTTCTATACCACAGAACACTGGGATGGAAAATCGGACATGCCGCTTTGTTTTGTTGGCACGCACAAAGTATGGGATTGTGGAGACGGCGGTTTAGAAAAGAAATTGCAATTGACCGCCATGCTCCCGCAGGAGGTTCAGGAGACGAGAATTCGCTTTCTCAGGGAGTTAACCAAATGGCTCGATGGCTTGAGGGAAAGAGGAGAGATTTGATCCTCTCGCTCGTCAAGCACGCATCCGCGTGAATATCGAACTTGGCCGATAATCGCCCCACCCTCGCTTACGGCCCACGAACTCGGACGCCGTAACGTGGGCGCGCTCCCCACCCCACAACGCACGTCCCTTCTTGGGGCCTTCCGCTACCCGGATCAGTCGGGCCTGTTCGGCTTTGCGTAGAGCATCGTTCACGCGCTCTTTCATCAACATTTCGGCTAACGATGGACTGATAAACATCGCTCTACCTCCCTATCTGCACTTGTGCCTGCTCCCGCTTTACCCCGCGCCGAGCAGTCGGCGATGGCGGCCAGCAAACGTTCCGGCGGATCGCACTTGCTGACAAAGGCGTCGGCCCCGGCGGCCAGGGCCGCTCGACGCGCCTCCGTCCGCCCGCTGAGGACGATCACGCGTAGGTCGGGACAGACTCTGCGTAGGGCGGACAGCAAGCCCTGCCCCGATGGTTCACTTCGGCTGGGCTCAGTACGAGCGACAGGCTCACTACGACGGCTTGCCGAAGGGTCGCGCTTCGCCAGGCCCGGCAAGCCCCAGCTCAGCAACACCAGGTCGGGGCAGTCCGCCTCCATCTGGGCCAACAGATCATCGGCATTGCTGATCTCACCCACTACCTTCAACCCTGGTTGTCGTTCCAGCAACACGCGCAGCGCGAATCGTACCTTTGGTTGGTCATCAGCCAACAAGATGCGCATCTACATTACCTCATCTCCATCTCTCTATCTAGCCTCATTATAACAGAAAAATCCCCCGGCCGCATCGGACATCTGGGGGATTTTTATATTGGACAGGTGTCTAATCTTTTTCCTGGTCAGGTAACTAATTTGAGCCGCAGCGCGGTGGCTACCGCCTCCGCCCGGTTGGAAACACCCAGTTTGGACAACACGTTGCTGACGTGAGCCCTGGCCGTCGAGCGGCTGACGGTCAACCGCTCGGCGATCTCCGGGTTGCTCAACCCCTCGACCATCAGGGCCAGCACCTCGTGCTCGCGGGGGGTCAGATTGTGGCCCGGTGCGGGCTCCTGGCTGGCAGCCTGGATCAGCGCCTGGGTTGCCTCTGGGGACAGGGTGGGGCGTCCAGCGTAGGCCGCTCGGATCGCTTCGGCCAGGTCGTCGGCCGAGACGTTCTTGAGCAGGTAGCTGATGGCTCCAGCCTGGAGTGCCTCTTGCACCAACTCCTTCTCGCCAAAACTGGTCAAGGCGATGACCTGTATCCGGGGCCATCGTTCGCGGATGGCCTGGGTAGCGGTTGGCCCGTCTACCTCTGGCATCACCAGGTCCATCAGGATCACGTCGGGCTGAAGCTGCTCGCACAGACACACGGCCTCTTCGCCACCGCCTGCCTCCCCGACCAGTTCCAGGTCAGCCTGGACTTTCAGGAAGGCCGTCAGTCCTCGGCGAACCATGTCGTGATCGTCAACGATCATGACTCTAATTGGTCCTTGGTTATTGATCATTGGTCATTTCTCCCTTCCCACACGACCATTACTTGCGTGCCGCACCCCGGTTGGCTTTCGATATCGAGTGAGGCCCCGATGGCTTCGGCTCGCTCGCGG
>CAYNWI010000050.1:11303-12532 GCA_964400825.1 uncultured Anaerolineae bacterium
CCCCGGTTGGCTTTCGATATCGAGTGAGGCCCCGATGGCTTCGGCTCGCTCGCGGATGATGCCCAGGCCCAATCCCAGGTGATCCGATGGGACGGAGCTCGGATCGAAGCCACGCCCGTCATCGCTGATGCGCAGCTCCATGCCCCCCCAGCCTCTCCCCGCGGGGGGTGGGAGCCCCCGCAGACTCACCACCACCTGACTGGCCTGGGCGTGCTTGACCACGTTGTTCAGCGCTTCCTGAGCGATGCGGTATAAAGCCACGTGGACGTCGGGGGATAGCTCAGGCTGATCTTTCACTGTTACTGTGACTGGCACCCCCGTCCGCCCGGTGAAAGATTCACCCAGTTGGTGTAGCAAGTCGCCCAGGTTGGCCTCGACCAGGGCCGCCGGGCGCAGTTCCATTAGCAAGGTACGCATCTCGGCCAGTGCTCCCCTGCTCAATTGCCGCAGGTCTTGCAAGAGTTGCCACCCCTCATCCTGATCGCTTTCCCAAATGGCGGGCAGTGCCTCGGCGATGAGGCTGGCCGAAAACAGGGTCTGGGTGACGGCGTCGTGCAGCTCGCGTGCCAGGCGCTGGCGTTCCTCCATCACGGCCAACTGCCGGGCCTGCTCGTAGAGGCGGGCGTTCTCGATGGCGATGGCGGCCTGGTAGGCCAGGGATTGGAGCACCACCACATCGCTTTCGTCGAAGGCATCGAGTCGCTCGCTCTCGGCGTTCAGCACGCCGATGATGGCTTCCTTCGTCCCTTCGGCAGAGCTCAGGGCATGCTTCAGAGGCACGGCCAGCTCCGATCGAGTTGGTGTCTCCACAGAGGTGTCCAGGAATCGTGGCTCCTGGCTCACGTCGGGTACCAACAGCGGCTCACCCGTGGCGGCTACCCAACCCGTGATGCCCTCCTGTCCTACCCTGATGCGCATGGCGGGCCCTTTCCATGGAGGAGTCCAGCCAGGCCCAATGGACGCTTGGAAAACCAATTCGTCTCCCTCGATGAGGCCGATACTGACCCGGGAGTATCCCAAGGTCTCCTGGATCAGCTTGACGATCTGCCCCAGCAGTTCATCAACAGCCAGGATGGAGGTTATGTGGCGTCCCACTTCGCTGATCACTTTGAATTGCCCTGCCCGGCGCTGCTCGGCCTCGAAGAGCCTGGCATTCTCCACGGCTACCCCGATTTGGTTGCCAATGGAGGTGAGCAACTGGACGTCCTGGTCGGTGAACTCCCGGTAGC
>CAYNWI010000051.1:0-5576 GCA_964400825.1 uncultured Anaerolineae bacterium
AGCGCAAGCGGGCGGAGGAGGAGATTCGGCAGCGCACCGCTCAGTTGGAGGCGCTGCGGCAGATGGGGCTGGAACTCGCCTCTGAGTTGGACTTGGATGCCCTCCTCCACTCCATCGTCTCGCGGGCCGTTGAGCTGCTGGGAGGCGCCTCAGGCGGCATAGACCTCTACCGCCCGGAGCGGGACGTGCTGGAGTGGACGGCGGCCATCGGTCCCGACATGGCCCCACCTGGGGTCGTTATCCACCGGGGCGAGGGCGTCTCCGGCCGGGTCTGGGCGACCGGTGAGCCAGTTATTGTGAACGACTACCAACGTTGGGAGGGACGAGCGGCCTCCTGGGAGGGGATTCCGGTCACGGACATCGTGGGCGCGCCTGTCCGCTGGGGCGGGGAGTTCCTGGGATCGCTGATCGTCCACGCCGACCCACCCCGCACCTTCTCCCCGGCCGACGCCGAACTGCTGAGCCTGTTCGCTACCCAGGCTGCCATCGCCATCCAAAACGCTCGCCTGTACGAGGAGACCCGACGGCGCGCCCTGGAGCAGGAGACGGTGAGCCGCATCGCCTGTGCCCTCAATACGTTGGACGCCCGTGATGTCTTCCCGGTCCTGGTGGATGGGCTGTACGAGCTCACCGGCTGCGACGTGGTGAGCCTGTTGGTGATGGACGAGACTGGCGATCAGTTTACCGTGGCTGACTTGGAGGCTCCCTTCCCCGCCCCAGGGGAGGGAGACGTGATGTCACTCTCATCCACCGCCGCGCTGGAGAGCTTTGAGCTTGGCCGTCCCCACCTGACCGCCGACTTGAGCACTGAGACAGACTTCCCATTTGAGCAAGCCCTCTACCAGGCCGGCCTCCGCTCGCGGGTCATCCTGCCGCTGCTCTCCGGTGGAGAGGTCTTCGGGGCCCTCAACCTGGGTGGTACTGATACGGCCCTCTTCCGAGAAAGTCAATTGCCGATTCTTCAGCAGATCGCCGATGCGGTGGCCCTGGCCGTCGAAAACAGCCTCCTCTTCCAGGCCGAGCACGAGCAGCGGGAACTGGCCGAGGCGCTGGAGGAGGCCGCCGCCGCCGTCAGCAGCACCCTGGAGCCCGACCAAGTACTGGACCGCATCCTGGAGCAGGTGGAGCGTGTCGTGGCGGGGGACGCCTTCAACGTCATGTTGGTAGAGGACGGCGTCGCCCGGGTGGTCCGCTGGCGGGGGTATGAGCGTCTGGGCGTAGAGGAACAAATTGCTCGTTTCTCCACCCCCGTTGTCGAGTTACCCAGCCTGGTGCACATGGTGCAGGCGAGAGAGCCGGTCGTCATTCCGGACACGTCCGCCGACCCCGAATGGGTCCCGTTGGAAGGCTGGGAGTGGACGCACTCCTACGTCGGCGCGCTCATCCGGGTGGGCGGCGTGACGGTGGGTGCCCTGAACGTGGACGGCACCCGGCCGGGTCAGTTCGGCCCCGCCGACGCCCACCGGCTGGCGGCCTTCGCCGACCACGCCGCCGCCGCCGTTGGGAACGCTCGTCTGTTCAAACAAGCGCAGCAGGAAATTGCAGAGCGCAAGCAGGCGGAGGGAGAACTTCAACGAAGTTTGGAGCAGGTACGCAAAAGCTTCGAGGGAACGATAGAAGTCCTGGTGTCAACAATCGGGATAAGGGATCCCTACACGGCTGGTCACCAGCGGCAGGTAGCCCGACTGGCCTGCACCATCGCCAGCGAGATGGGCCTGCCAGAGGAGCAGATCGAGGGGCTCCGCATGGCTGGGATGGTTCATGACATCGGCAAGATCAGTATACCTGTTGAGATTCTCAGCAAGCCTGGCCAGTTAAGCAACTTCGAATGGGGCATGATTTATGCTCATCCTAAAATCGGCTACGATATCTTGAAGACGGTAGAATTTCCCTGGCCGGTGGCCCAAATCGTGTTTCAACATCACGAGAGGCTGGACGGTTCTGGTTATCCGCGGGGGCTTTCGGATGACGACATCCTTCTGGAGGCCAGGATCATGGCTGTAGCGGACGTTGTTGTGGCCATGTCCTCTCACCGACCCTACAGATCGGCTCGCGGGTTAGCCGATGCCCTGGAGGAAATCTCGCAGAATAAGGGCGTCCTCTATGATGCTGAGGCAGTGGACGTTTGCCTGAAGCTTTTCGCTGAGAAAAGGTTTGAGATCAAATAGGTACCTTATGTAGGGAAGGGGGAGATGAAATGGGGAAAGTAAAGATCGTTACGGACAGCACTGCCTACCTGGAAGGGAGCGTGATCAGAAGGCTGGGGATCACCGTCGTCCCCCTCACGGTTCGCCTCGGCGACGAAACCTTCCGCGAGGGCGTGGACATCGCGGCCGAGGAATTCTTCCAGAAGCTAGACCACAGCTCGGCCATGCCGACCGCCTATCCGCCGTCGGTGGAGGATTTCCTGGCTGTTTACACCAAACTAAGTAAAACCACGGACCAGATCATGTCCATTCACATCTCCGGCAAGCTGAGCCGGACTTGTGACCGAGCTACTGCGGCCTCTCAGGCCTTCCTGGGTCGCTGCCAGATCACTGTCGTTGACTCCCTCACCATCTCGTTGGGCTTGGGGATACTGGCCACTGCCGCTGCCCAGGCGGCGGCCCAGGGCCAGTCTCTGGAAGAGATCGAGTTTCTGGTACGCGGCATGATCCCGCGCATCTACATCGCCTTCCTGGCAGAGACCCTGGGGTATCTCGAAAGAGAAGGGCGTATTGGCCCGACCCAGGCCCTGCTGGGCACCATGCTGAACGTCAAGCCCTTCATGGCTATCGAAGACGGCGAGATAATCCCCCTGGAGAAGGTGCGCGACCACGAGGGTGCCGTGGACAAGTTTTTCGAGTTCGTGGGCGAATTCTCCAAAATCGAACAGATGGCTATTCTACAGAGCACTCCTGAGCCTATCGAGGAGACCAAGATGCTTATCGAGCGACTGGAGGTAATCTTCCCCAAGATACAACCTCCCATTTTGGTATACAACCCTGTACTGGCCTGCCACGTCGGGGCCAATGGCTTAGGGGTGATCGTTTACGAGGGACTGGAGGCTTCATGACGTCGGCTTTCAACAAGCTAACCAAAATATTGACGCTGGAACAGGAACAGGGGTACCGCAACAGGGCAGTCATTGGCGGGTTGGCAAAGTTCACCTCTTTCTGGCGCGAGGAAGCTCTCCAGGAAGAGGGCGAGGGGCGAGAGCGCGCTCACCTGGTGGAAGAGATCGTCGCTCTGCTCCAGAATTATCCAGCTTTGGAGGATCGCAGGGCGCGGGAGAGGGTCGTGGAGGAGATATTAACCAGGCTGGGCCAGGAACCGAAGGGGATGAAGGCGGAACCGCCTGAGAAAAAGGAGGCGGTCGAACCGCAAGAGGAACAGCCCCCCCAACGGCTGGGCTTAGACTCCCCTGTCACCACCCTGTTGGGCATCGGCCCCAGCCACGCCCAGCGGTTCGAGCGGCTGGGAGTGGAGACCATCCGCGATCTTCTGTACCTCTTCCCCCACCGCTACAACGACTTCAGCTCCCTGAAGACCATCAACCAGTTGGAGTATGGCGACGAGGTGACCATCATCGGAAATGTTTGGGAAACTAAGGCCCGCGAGACACGCAAGGGAGGGGTCATCGTCACCAGCATCGTCTCCGACGGCACGGGCACCATTCAAGCCACCTGGTTTAACCAGCCTTACCTGACCAAGCGCCTACCCGCTGGCCGCCAGATCGTTCTCAGCGGCAAGGTTGATGAGTACCTGGGCCGCCTCGTCTTTCAATCGCCGGAATGGGAGCCTCTGGAGAAGGATTTGATCCACACTGCCCGCCTGGCGCCTGTCTATCCCCTCACCAAAGGGCTGAGCGCGCGCTGGCTGCGCCGCCTGATGAAAAGGACGGTGGATTATTGGTCCAAGCGCCTGCCTGACCACCTGCCCGTCAGATTGCGCGAGAGGGCCAACCTGTTGGACCTGGAGACCGCCATCGCTCAAATCCACTTCCCTGAGAGCGAAGAGAGCCTCCAGCGAGCGCGGCGCCGCCTCAGCTTCGACGAGTTCTTCCTGATCCAGTTGGGGGTGCAGCGCCAGCGACACCTCTGGCGATCCGAACCGGGCAGGCCGCTGACCATAGACGAAGAATTGCTTGGCTCCTTCCTGCAGTCCTTGCCTTTCACCCTGACCGGCGCTCAGCAGCGCGCGCTGCGAGAGATCGTCAACGACTTGCGTCAGCCTTACCCTATGAGCCGCCTCCTCCAGGGCGACGTCGGCTCAGGCAAGACAGTGGTAGCGGCAGCAGCCATGCTCCTGACCGTGGCCAATGGCTGCCAGGCCGTGATGATGGCCCCAACTGAAATTTTAGCTGAACAGCACTACAAAACCATCACTGAGCTGTTAGCTAATATCGAATATCCGATACCAAATCTCAAATCTCGAATCTCAATTCGCCTCCTCATCGGCAGCCTGACGCCGCTGGAAAAAGAGGAGATCCATGAGGAGGCCGCCGCTGGAGAGGCCGACATCCTCATTGGCACCCATGCCCTGATCCAGGAGGGGGTGGAATTTAAGGACTTGGGCCTGGCCATCATTGACGAGCAGCATCGCTTCGGGGTGGCCCAGCGGGCGACCTTGCGCCAGAAAGGAATCGCGGAAACACGCCCCCCCTCTTCCCCCCCTCCCCCCATTCCCCCCAACTTTGGGGGGCCAGGGGGGCGGGATGGGGGGAGCGTGTGCCCCCACGTTTTGGTCATGAGTGCGACCCCGATCCCGCGCAGTTTGGCCCTGACCATCTACGGAGATTTGGACATCTCGGTCATTGACGAACTGCCCCCTGGACGACGGGAGATCAAAACCCGCTGGCTGCTGCCGCGAGAGCGGGAGCGGGCCTACAGCTTCCTGCGCAGCCAGATCGAGCAAGGCTACCAGGCCTTCATCATCTGTCCTCTGGTGGAGGAATCGGAAAAGATCGAAGCCAAGGCCGCCGTGGAGGAATATGGACGGCTGCAAAAAGTGATCTTCCCTGATCTGAAGCTGGGCCTTCTCCACGGCCGCCTGAAGGGTGCGGAGAAAGAGGCGGTCATGGCGGCCTTCAAGCGCGGTGAGCTCGACATCCTGGTTTCCACCTCGGTGGTAGAGGTGGGCATAGATGTGCCAAACGCCACAGTGATGCTGGTGGAAGGGGCCAACCGTTTCGGCCTGGCCCAGTTGCATCAGTTCCGGGGCCGGGTCGGTCGGAGCGAGCATCAATCCTATTGCCTGCTCCTTTCCGACTCGTCAACTTCACAAGCCGATGAACGGCTGCGTGCCATCGAGAGCACCCAGGATGGCTTTGCCCTGGCTGAGAAGGACCTGGAGTTGAGGGGCCCCGGCGAGTTCTTCGGCACTCGCCAGAGCGGCCTGCCCGACCTCAAGCTGGCCAGGCTTGGCGAGGTGCGGATTCTGGAGCAGGCCCGCACCGAGGCCCAGGCCCTCTTCAGGGAGGATCCGGACTTGAGCCAGCCGGAGCATCGCCTTTTGGCTCGTAAAGTGACGGAGTTTTGGAGAGGAGAGGGCGACCTCAGTTAATGACCAAATCCCACACGCTCGCAGCGGACCCT
>CAYNWI010000051.1:5676-12390 GCA_964400825.1 uncultured Anaerolineae bacterium
CCAAATCCCACACGCTCGCAGCGGACCCTAGTCCGCTGCTCCAATGACCAACGCTGAAAACTGTGAATTATGCGCCTGGCCAGGGCCACAACGACCGCTGAAACCGCTGGACTAGGGCCCAGCGGGAGCAGATGGTAGTCACGATTGGGATTTGGTCATTGGCTCATTGATCATTTAGCCCAGTGGAGGTTTCTATGACCATCGCTATCTACCCGGCCACCTTCGATCCCATCACCAATGGTCACGTTGACATAGCGGCGAGGGCGGCTGCTATCTTCGATCAATTGATCGCTGCGGTGTACGCTCGCCCTTTGAAGAGACTCCTCTTCTCCACTGAGGAGCGGCTGGCCATGACCCGCGAAGCTCTGAAGCATCTCCCCAACGTCAGTGTCGAAAGCTACGATTGTCTGACGGTGGAGTTTGCCCGCCAAAAAGGGGCTCAGGTTATGGTACGTGGCCTGAGGGTGCTCTCCGATTTTGAATGGGAGTTCCAACTGGCATTAACCAACAGAAAGCTGATTCCGGACATTGATACTGTCTGCTTGATGACCAGCCAGGAGTACTCTTTTTTAAGCTCCAGCGTGGTCAAAGAAGTGGCTATGGCTGGCGGCTGTATAGACAACATGGTGCCCGCCCACGTCGTGTCTGCTCTCAAGCGGAAGTTCGAGGGATTGGGAGAAAAAGGGAACGACAAAGTGCAGATAGTCTCCTTGCGAGACTGAAGCCATCTTGTCAGATTTGCTTATTCTGTCCAAATAAGCTCCCGCCAGGCGGGAATTGCAAAGGGGGTATCAAATGGACATCCTTTATTTGATTGACGAGTTGGAATCCAGGCTTACCGAGGGCCGACGGGTTCCCCTCACCGCAAAGGTCATCGTTGATGAAGAAGAGTGCTTCGACATCATCAACGAGATGCGCTCGCGCATTCCTGAGGAGGTCAAGCAAGCCAAGAGGACCGAGCGGGAGAGGGAGCGGATCATCGCCCAGGCCCACGAGGAAGCGGAACGCATCGTGGCCTTAGCCAAGGAACAGGCCCGAGAGGTGTTGGGCGAGCAAAAAATCGTCAAAGGGGCCGAAGCCCGGGCCGTAACCATCACCGAGCGGGCCCAGCGCGAGGCGGAGAAAATTACAACCGAGGCCGACGACTACGTCATCACCGTTCTTAGCCACCTGGAGTCCCAGTTGGGTGGTCTGCTGGCCACTGTGCAAAACGGCATCAGGGTCGTGCAAGAGGGCGAAGCAGGGCCAACAGGCGAGAAGGCGATAGAAGAGGCCGTGACCTCTTCTTGACACAATGGCTACTCTGGCTATAATTAATGAGGCCTTGATCAAACGTCCGTGGCGTGAAACGCGAAGCGTGAAACGTGAGAACGGCCCGTTCACGCTTCGTGTACTTCAACCCAATATTCCAATACCTGATTGAGGAAAGGAGAGTAAAGAGTAGATGGGAGCACTACCTAAGAGAAAGACATCCAAGGCACGTCGGAATCAGAGGCGCGCGCATCACGCCCTGAAACCGCAGGGGCTTGTCCCTTGTCCTCAGTGTCACGAGCTTCGATTGCCTCATCAAGTCTGCCCGTTCTGCGGCAGTTATCGAGGTGTCGAGGTTATCGAGATCAAAGAGAAGAAAAAGAAGTCCGAATAGCTACTTCCAAGACCTGACGGGGTTTTGAGAAACCCATTGGGTCTGGAATTCACTTGGGAGGCAAAGATGATCAGAACACCTCTCTGTGACCTGGTAGGCATCAAGTACCCCATCGTTCAGGGAGGCATGGCCTGGGTGGGCACGGCTGAACTCGCTGCCGCCATTTCCAACGCCGGGGGCCTGGGCGTGATTGGAGGAGGCAACGCTCCCCCTGAGGAGGTAGCCCAGGAGATCCGTTTGGCCAGGAAGCTAACCGATCAACCATTCGGGCTGAATATCCCTCTGGCCATCTCCGAACACGCTGACGACATCATCGCCCTCTGCGTCGAGGAAGGGGTGAAAATCGTGGTCATCGGGGCCTGGAGGCCAGGCAACCACATAGCTCGCCTCAAAGAGGCTGGCATAACCGTCATCACTGTCATTGCCTCAGTGGCCCTGGCCAAGCGACTGGAGCGCCAGGGGGTTGCCGCGCTGATAGCCGAGGGGATGGAATCGGGCGGGCACATCGGCGACGTGGCTACCATGCCTCTGGTGCCCCAGGTAGTGGACGCGGTGGACGTTCCGGTCATCGCGGCTGGCGGCTTCGCCGACGGGCGGGGCCTGGTGGCGGCCCTGGCCCTGGGCGCCCAGGCCATCCAGATGGGCACCCGCTTCATCTGCACCACCGAGTGCGCCGCCCACGAGAACTACAAGCAGGCGATCCTCAAGGCCAGGGATCGCTCCACTGTGACCACAGGACATAGCCTGGGCCATCCCGTTCGCGCCCTCAAGAACCCCATGGTGCGCCAGTTCGAGGAGTTGGAAAGGCGTGGCATCACAGAGGCGGAGATCATCGAGTTTGGCACGGGCAAGCTAAGGCTGGCCGCCGTCGAGGGCGACATGACAAACGGCTCAGTCATGGCTGGGCAGATCGCGGGTATGGTCAACGACATCGTTCCCGCCGGGGAACTCATCGAGCGCATCGTCGCCGAAGCGGAGGCGATAATCGGCCAGTTGCAGGGGGTTGTGAGTTAGTTTTATGGAAAAGGTTGCCTTCGTCTTTCCCGGCCAGGGCTCGCAGTACGTGGGCATGGGCCGGGATGTGTACGAAACATGTCCCGAAGCGAGAGCTCTCTTCGATGAAGCCGATGGCATTCTAGGTTTCCCCCTCTCCAGGCTCTGCTTCGAAGGGCCCAAGGAGGAGCTCGACGATACCGTCAACACCCAGCCAGCCATTCTCGCGACGAGCGTGGCCTGCTTCAAGGTATTAGGTACAAGGTACAAAGTACAAGGAAAAGGCCGAGAGAACCTGAAACCTGGAACCTGGAACCTGGAACCTGCTTTTGTGGCCGGCCACAGCATGGGTGAATACACTGCTCTGGTGGTCGCCGGGGTCTTGGACTTCGCCGATGGCTTGAAGCTGGTGCGGGAGCGCGGCCGCGTGATGAAGGAAGCGGGGGAACGCAACCCTGGGGCCATGGCTGCGATCATCGGCCTGGATGCAGGGACGCTCGAGGGGATATGCCAGGAAGCTCGACTCCAGTTTCCAGCTTCCAGCGTTCAGTTGGCTAACTACAACTCGCCTGGTCAGATCGTCATCTCCGGCCACAAGGAGGCCCTGGGGCGAGCCCTGGAACTGGCCAGGGAGCGGGGTGCGAAGCGGGCCATTCCCCTGGCCGTGAGCATTGCCTCCCACTCGCCGCTGATGCAAAGCGCCGCCGAGTCTTTTGCCAGCGTGGTGGCCCAGGTTGATTTTCACCGGCCGCGAGTGCCCGTCGTTGCCAACGTCACCGCCGCGCCCATCACCACCGTAGCGGCGATCAGGGAAGAGCTGGTGGAGCAACTCACCTCGACAGTACGGTGGGTGGAGTCGGTCCAGTACATGATCGCTCAGGGCATCACCACCTTCGTGGAAATCGGCCCCAAGAACGTGCTGACCGGGCTGATCAGGCGCATTGATAAAAGCGTGCGGACAGTGAATGTGGGAGATGTGGCGGGGGTGGAGGCTTTGATGAGGGAGAGCGAAAAATGAGATTCACTGTGATTGTGGAGAGGGGCGAGGAAAGCGGTTACGTTGTGCATTGTCCAGAGCTCAAAGGATGCTGGTCGCAGGGTAGCACGATCCCTGAGGCGCTAGAGCGCATTACGGAGGCTATAGCTGGCTGTCTGGAGGCTAAAGATGAGCTTACAAGATAAAGTTGCTGTAGTCACCGGCTCCTCCCGGGGCATCGGGCGGGCCATCGCTATCAAATTGGCAGGTTTGGGGGCTAAGGCGGTGGTCAATTATCGCACTAATGCCGAGGCAGCCCAGGAGGTGGTGGAGGCCATCGGGGCCCAGGGCGGCCAGGCTGTCGCCGTCCAGGCCGATGTCACGGATGCTGACGACGCGAAGAAGCTCATCAGGGCAGCTCAGGCGACTTACGGCGGGTTGGACATCCTGGTGAACAACGCCGGCACCACCCGCGACACGCTGCTGGCCCGCATGTCGGAGGACGATTGGAACCTGGTGATCAACACTAACCTCAAAGGGGCCTTCAACTGCACCAAGGCCGCCATTCGGCCCATGATGAAGCAGCGCTATGGCCGCATTGTCAACATCACCTCGGTGGCGGGGCTGGCGGGCAACCCGGGCCAGGCCAACTACTCCGCTGCCAAGGCCGGGCTGGTGGGCTTCACCAAGGCTGTGGCTAAGGAGGTCGGCTCGCGTAACATCACCGTTAACGCCGTGGCGCCCGGCTACATCCCCACCGACCTGACGGCGAGTCTGCCCCAGGAGCTGGTCGAAAAGGCCATCGAGATGACGCCGCTGGGACGAGCGGGCACGCCAGAGGAAATAGCCAATGCGGTGGCCTTCCTGGTCTCCGATGAGGCCAGTTATATCACCGGCGTGGTGTTGCGGGTTGATGGCGGCCTGGCTATGATGGGATAGCAAGGAGAGTCTGATGGAAGAGAAGTTGGGGAAAGTGATCATCGCTCCCGGTGTTTTAGTTACCATTGCCAGACTCACCGCCCTCTCCGTGCCAGGGGTGGTCAGGATGAGCTCCGGCTGGACAGATAGCATGGGGCGCTTGCTGCGGCGTAGAGGCCCAGGCGATGGGGTCAAGATAGAGGTTGAGGACGATACCGTCAGTGTAGACCTGCACATCGTCGTTGAGCAAGACGTGAACATGCTGAAGCTAAGTCAAGAGATTCAGGCCGAGGTGAGTCGCGCCATTCACGACATGGTGGGCATGGAGGTCAAAGAGGTCAACATCCACATTCAAGACGTGGAGCTTCCCTCCAACGAAGATTAACAAAAGAGCAGAACGGGGTATCAGTGGTGAAGATCCGACATCGCGCCCGAATCGTGGCCTTGCAGGTTCTGTTTGAGGTTGATATCGCCAATCACGATCCCGAAGCGATTCTGCAACAGCGCCTCACTTATAAACCCCTTCCCGAAGCGGGGCGCGAGTTCGCTCGCAACCTGGCGCAAGGCGTCCTTGAGCATCGGGCAGAATTGGATGCCCTGATCCGGGACAACGCTCCCGAATGGCCCCTCGATCAGGTAGCCGTCATAGACAGAAACATCCTGCGCATGGCCATTTTCGAGTTCATTATCGGGGGGGACACCCCGGTGAAAGTAGCCATCAACGAAGCCGTGGAGTTGGCCAAGTTGTTCGGCAGCGATAGCTCAGGGCGCTTTGTGAACGGTGTTCTGGGGGCCATCGCGTCCAAAAGAGTTACTTACAGAGCAGTTCTGGATCTACCAGAATCAAGGTGAGAGATGAATTTCTTCAGCGTTTTCGGTACTGGCCGTCGCTGTCGGGGCAGCGGACCAGGGTCCGCTGCGAGCACGGGGTGAGTAGATTACAAACGAAACGCAAAGGAGCGACTTATTCAATGGCGAAAGACAGAGTTCTCATCATGGGCGCCGCTGGGCGCGACTTCCACAACTTCAATGCCTACTTCCGAGGCAATGAAGCCTACGAAGTGATGGCCTTCACCGCTACCCAAATCCCCAACATTGAAGGCAGGAATTACCCCCCAGAATTGGCTGGCCCCGGCTACCCCGACGGCATCCCCATTTACCCGGAAAGCGAACTGACTGAACTGATCAAGGACCTGGACATTGACCAGGTTGTTTTCGGCTACAGTGACGTATCCTACGACTACGTGATGCACAGAGCCTCGATGGTTTTAGCCGCCGGGGCCGACTTCCGTCTGATGGGCGGGAAAGAGACCATGCTGAAGGCCCAACAGCCCGTCGTCTCCATCTGCGCTGTGCGCACTGGCTGCGGCAAGAGCCAGACCACCCGTCGGGTGTCGGACATCCTGCGAGAGATGGGCCAGCAGGTGGTGGTCGTCCGCCATCCCATGCCCTACGGCGACCTGAGAGAGCAAATTTGCCAGCGCTTCGCCTCCTACGAGGACCTGGATCGCCACAAATGCACCATCGAGGAGCGGGAGGAGTACGAGCCGCATATTGATCGGGGCGTGGTCGTCTACGCAGGCATTGATTACGAAATGATCCTGCGGGAGGCCGAGCAAGAAGCTGATGTTATCCTTTGGGATGGTGGCAACAACGACCTGCCCTTCTACAGGCCCGATCTGCACATCGTGGTGACCGACCCCCACCGGGCTGGCCACGAGCTGGCTTATCACCCCGGCGAGGCCAATCTGCGCCTGGCCGACGTGGTGGTCATCAACAAGATTGACACCGCCGATCTGGAGGACGTGGTCACCGTGCGGGAGAACGTGCGGGCCACCAACCCCGACGCCGTCATCATTGAGGCCGCCTCGCCCATTTTCATCGAGGATCCGGCCGCCGTCCGGGGCAAGCGGGTGCTGGTGGTGGAGGACGGGCCTACCCTGACTCACGGAGGGATGGCCTATGGTGCAGGCATCGTGGCCGCCAGGCGCTTCGGGGCGGCGGAGATCGTGGATCCCCGACCCTACGCCGCAGGCTCCATCGTCGCAACCTTCGAGAAATACCCCCAGACGGGGCCGCTGCTGCCGGCTATGGGCTACGGCGAGCAGCAGGTCGAGGAACTGGAGGAGACCATCAACGCCACCCCCTGCGACGTGGTCATCGTGGCCACCCCCATTGACCT
>CAYNWI010000052.1:0-12335 GCA_964400825.1 uncultured Anaerolineae bacterium
CAAAAGTGTGTCGCCTAACACAGCCCTGTTCTGTGTTACCCGCCACTTTTGTGTCGTGTAACACGGAAGGCATATTCTCGCTCAACCTCGTTCACGGGTCGTTCATCTTCGCCTCCTTACAACCTGAGATAGTCCAGCGGACTTTTGAACCATCCCAATGTAGCTGATGTAGGTCCCATCTTCCAAATAGACGGGAGGCTTCTCACCCGCTCAGGCACGTATCTCATCCCCCCAGCAGCAGCTTGAGCTGTCGCGCGGTGTCCACGGCCTGGCCCTGCCAGTGGCAACGGATAGAAAGCGGGTAAGCGGATGGGCAGGCACAACTTGCCGCACTAAGCGAATTCAAAGACAGGGACTTGAATCACACGCTTGGGGGTCTTTTGTTCCCAAACCATTTCTTGCAGGCGCTCTACCGTGTCGGGGGAGAATAACTGCTCGCCTGTTTCTAGATTCACCCGTGCGGGAACGTTCTCAATGACGATTAGTTCGCCGTTCACCTCGAGGGTATAAGTGACTCTTCGTTCCACTAAGGGTTCTCTCCACTGATAGTTCATCATCTCAAGTTCTCCTCACTCTGAAATCAATCCATTGAGCAGGGTTTGGTTCATACAGGGTAATGATTTTCACCAAGGGGCGAGAAGGGTAACTGCATTGAATATGGAGAGGTCTGCCCGCTTGGGTGAAGCCAAGGATTAGGCAACTCGGACCGTATTTATCATCTGGATAGTCTTCGATAATCTCACCATTGGCGACAGCTTCGTGCATTTCTTGCACGCTGACAGCGCGAAGGATACTTCGGTCAACGGCATGCTTCGAGAACTCAAATTGCTCTGCTTGAATTTTGGCGCGTATCTGTTCGATCATCAATGTACTCTGCTACTTAGTCGGCCCCAAGCACTTGGAATACTTCCTCACGGCTGACTGTTGGTGTTTGCTCGCCTTCCTGGATCGCGTACCCTAAGCCCATATCCAGTAATGCTTCGCTGAGCAAGTCGGCCAGCCAGTCTCGCCTTTCCTCGAAGACTTCCAAGACGGCCGTCTTGACCACATCTTTCAGTCTGGCTTCGTCAACTGTTGCAATATTCATCGTAATCTCCTTCCTTCAGTATCCAATATCTCATCCCCCCAACAACAGCTTGAGCTGCCGCGCGGTGTCCACTGCCTGGCCCTGCCAGTGGTTGTTGGCGAAGGCCATCGTCTGCTTAAGGCTGGGCAGCAGCATCCCTATGCTGTGACCAGTTCTTTCACGTCCACCAGAGGTTGGAAACTGGCCTCCAGTGGGATGTGCAGCCGTGGTTTCGGCTGGGAGAAGTGGGCCAGGAAGTCAATGATGGTGAAACCCACTATCTCTTTGGTCTCAGGATCGAAGCGCAGGATGAGATCATCATTGACTTCAGCGTAGTCTGTGTACTCTGGATGCCCCAGCGATACGTACAAAACGTCAGCGCCTTCATCGTAAAGAAACTTCAGTTCTCGGTTCATTTTTTCTTCACCTCACTCGTTTCGGATACGCAGTGATAACGAACTTGTTGGGTGACAATCGGACGATTACGAAGATGTGGGTATAGTTGTAGGGTAAGTCGTTAAATGCCCTGGAGTACCTGTACTTGTCGGGATCTTTTGCCGCCTGCTTACGTTTGCCCAGGCGGATCGTCTCCAACACCTGGTTAAGTCGGTCAGTCAACTCCCAGTGACCCTCAGTGATATGCTGCCAGCGCTCGTCGGTTAGAACGATCTCGTTGCTCCAGCGGTCTTTGATCACCCACATGAGTTTACAGTTCCTTCAGCAACAGCTTGAGCTGCCGCACGGTGTCCACTGCCTGGCCCTGCCAGTGGCAACGGATAGAAAGCGGATATGCGGATGGGCGGTCTTGTATCCGATTATCCGCTGCCCATCCGTTGCGGTCATTCAAATGCCCTCCCACAGTTCAGACACCGGCTTTGTCTCGCCTGCCAGCGCTTCTTGCCAGCCTTGCCGGAAGCTGGCCTCGACAGGCTTCAGGGCGACACTTTCGCGAAACAGGCGGACAATCTCCAGCAAGATGGGCAGATACTCTTCAGGCGTCTCCCTGATTTCGTAGACAAGTTGTTCTGCGTAAGCTGAAACTTGTGTAGCCATAGTTAATATCTAGTATCCAATATCCAATATCTCATTCACCCAGCAACAACTTAAGCTGCCGCGCGGTGTCCACGGCCTGGCCCTGCCAGTGGTTGTTGGCGAAGGCGAAGGTCAACTCTGCCTGCTCGTCCAACTTCTTGATCTTGGGCACCCACTCGGAGAGCTCCTCGGTGGGGTAGCTGTAATCGTAGCGCTCCCAGGCCTCTTTGTGCTGCCACCACTTGGCGGCGTTGCGACCATGAAAACGCACGTAGGCCACCGGGCCGGTGGCCTCAGCAATCGGCGGGATCAGACCTTTGAGGTGCGGCTGGTCCACGCAGCAGAAACCCAAACCCAACTCGCGCAGCAGGTCGAAGACCTGCGGCCTGATCCATTCCATGTTGCGGAACTCCATCACCACGGGCAGTTCGCCCATCCGCTGGCGGAAAAGGCGCAGATAATCCCGGCTCTGCTCGTTATTGTGGAAGGAGTAGGGGAATTGGGCCAGCACGCAACCGAATTTGTCCGCTTCCAGCAGGGGGCTTAACGCCGCACGGAACTCGGCGAAGACCTTCTCGTTGTCCTCCCGCTCGTGGGTCATTTTCTGGTTGGCCTTGACTGCGAAAAGAAAGCCCCCCGGCGTCTTTTGCGCGATCCGCTCCAGCGTCCAGGGGTTGGGCACGCGATAGTAGGTGAAGTTGAGCTCGCTGGTTTGGAACTCCCTGGCGTAGAAAGAGAGCCATTCCTGCTTGGGGAGATCCGTCGGGTAGTAAGGGCCTACCCAGTCATCGTAGCTGTAGCCACTGGTGCCAACGTAGATCATTTCTCCTCACTTCTTGTAGCGATAAGTGATGCGGCCGCGGGTCAGGTCATAAGGCGATAGTTCTACCAGCACCTTATCGCCCAGCAGGATCCGGATGTAATACATCCTCATCTTGCCCGAGATGTGAGCCAAAACCTCGTGCCCGGTCTCTAAGTCGACCCGAAACATGGCGTTGGGCAAGGCTTCTGTTACCGTGCCCTTGACTTCGACGGCATCCTTTTTGACTTTCCTCGGCTTGCTGCTCTTCTTGGCCATACTTTCTCTCCCTTCTAAATTCTAATCTACTGCCTCTAATCCCTCGGTCGAGACCTCATTTGAGGTGCTGATCAGTACCTCGCGAGACCGCCCATCGTCTCCGAGGGGGCTTATTATGCCCCGCTCCTCCAGTTGATCTATGATGCGGGATGCCCGCGGATAGCCGATGCGCAACTTCCGCTGCAGGAAAGAGGCCGAGGCGCGATGGTGTTCTTTCACTAGACCAATGGCCTCTCCCAGGAGTTCATCTTCCTCTTTTGCCTCCATTAACTCCTCCCAGGGCGGCTTTTCCTCCTTTAGCCAATCCGGCTCAGCCTTTGCCTGCCAGAATTCGACCACCCGCTTTATCTCCTCGTCGGACACGAAACAGCCCTGGATCCTGACCAGCTTGCTGGAGTCCGAGGCCATGTACAGCATGTCCCCTGATCCCAGGAGGCTCTCGGCCCCAGCCGAATCGAGGATTACGCGGGAGTCCACCTGAGAGGTCACGGCGAAGCTGATGCGGGCCGGGAAGTTGGCCTTGATCAGCCCCGTCACCACGTCCACGCTGGGCCGCTGGGTGGCGATGATCAGGTGAATCCCCGTGGCGCGGGCCATCTGGGCAATGCGGCATATCAGCCACTCGATTTCGTCGGGCGCAAATAGCATCAAATCGGCCAGCTCGTCAATGATGACCACGATGTATGGCAGGCGTTCGCGACGGGACTTCACCTTATTGTTATAGTCTTCCAGGTGGCGGGACCCTGCTTCGGCGAGCTTCTTGTAGCGCTCCTCCATTTCCTTGGTAACCCATCTGAGCATCCCGATGACCCGTTCCGCTTCGTGCTCCACTCCACTCAACAGATGGGGCAGACCTCCGAAGCGGCTGAGCTCCACCCGCTTGGGGTCTACCATCACCAGGCGCAGATCCTCAGGGGAATTATTAAACACCAGGCAGGTGGTGATGGCGTTAATACAGACGGACTTGCCCGAGCCGGTCGCTCCGGCGATGAGGAGGTGAGGCATGGTGGCCAGGTCCGCTGCCACCGGCTGACCAGCTACTCCCTCCCCCAGGGCGATTTTGAGCCTGGAGTTCAGGCGACGAAACTCTTTGGATTCTATCACCCTGCGCAGAGAGACCAGCGAGATCTCCGGGTTGGGCACCTCGATCCCGACTATGGGGCGGCCAGGCACAGGGGCCTCGATGCGAATGGGGGAGGCGGCCAGAGCCAGGGCCAGGTCGTTAGCCAGCGAGGTGATCTTGCTCACCCGAACCTTCCTTCGCCTGATATTGCCATTGGCCCCTGTCCTCTCGATGTATCCTGGCTCGACGCCGAACTGGGTAACCACCGGCCCGGAGCTGATCTCCGCCACCCTGGCTGGCACCCCGAAGCTGGCCAATGTATCCTCGATGACCTTGGCCCGATGGCGCGCCCCTTCCTCGCTACCATTCCTCTTCTCCCCCAAGTTGGGGGACGAGGGGAGGGGAAATTGGTCGAGGAGATCGAAGGGGGGCAGGCCGGCCCTCCGCCTTTTAGGGGCGGGGGACTGTCGCTCTTTCTTGGTCTTCACTTGAAGCTGGGATTCGGCAGTAGACACAGGGGGCTCTGCCCCCCTGATGATCACCTCGGCTGGCGGTTCCTCGTGCTCTTCCGTGGGGCCGGTGGGGGAGGTAAGCCGCTTGTAGAGGGAGAGAGCTCTGGCTACGACCGCCTCAGTTGCCGTCTGAACATTGATCCGTGAGAGGCCTGCCCTGAGCCTTGCCCTGAGCACAGCCGAAGGGAAGGCCGAAGGGTCGAAAGTCATAGCTATCCCCAGGCTCAGGATCGCCAGGAGTATCAACAGGGCGATGGGCCATCCCAGAGCCTCGATCAGGAGGTTGGAGATGGCCCAGCCCACGAAGCCACCGCCTCCGCCGCTTTCAGCCAGGCGCAAAGGATCCTGGCTGAAGGACAACAAGTGAGCGAGGGCCAGACCAGCCACGAAGATGACCTCCAGGCCGATGATGGTTTTCCAACCAACCTTCAGCGCTTGCCCCAGGCGTCGCCCTCCCCCCCCTTCATCCCCCCCAGAGTTGGGGGGGAAAGAGGGGGGGGTGCCGAGCAGCAGGGATAGGCCAGCCACTACCAGCCCCACGGCCACCAGGTAGGCCGCCCAGCCGAAGACCTGGCGCAGGAGCCTGGCCCACCAGTTGCTCACCACGCCAGAGGTGACCGAGAATAGGCCCAGAATGGTGATCGCCGCCAGGGCCAGCACCAGAAGGCCCGCGATCTCTCGCTGGAATGGCTTGAGGTTGGCGGTTAGTTGTTCCCAGAAGGACTCTTTCTGAACTTGCTTACGCGCCATATTCGCTGATTGGTGGCTCGGCGAAATAGAAATTGTCCGAGCGCACACTGTTTTCCTCTTCTTGTTCTTGTTGTCCTTGCGCTTCCCCGGCCTGTCGGAGGCTGAGCCCCAGGCGGTGGTTAGCACTGTCAATGTTTATGATCTGAGCGGTGACCACGTCACCTTCCTTGACCACGTTGCGGGGGTGGAGGAAGTTCCCCTCGGCCAACTCGGAGATGTGGATCAGTCCCTCCAAACCCTCCTCAACGCGGGTGAAGGCTCCGAAGCTGACCACGTTGGTGATGGTGCCCTCTACCAGTTGACCCACCTGGTAGCGTCCCTCCACGGTGGTCCAGGGGTCGGGTTGCAGCCTCTTCAGGCTGAGGCCGATCTTCTTATCTTCCCGATTCACACTGATAACGTAGACCTCTACTCCATCCCCACTCCGGAGGACGTCGTCTGGACGCCTCACCCGTCCCCACGACATCTCAGAGATGTGAATCAGCCCTTCCGCTCCCCCCAGGTCTACGAAGGCGCCGAAGGAGCAGAGATTGGTGACCCGGCCTCGCCTGATGTCGCCCTCGCACAGCTCAGCCAGTAGTCTCGCTTCTCGCTCCTCGTTGGATATCGCTGCTCGTTCCGAGAGGATGAGCCGGTTGCGGTCCCGGTCCAGGTCAATGATCCTGAGGCCAAGGGTTTTCCCCACTCGGCTAGATAACTCGGCCTCCCTCTCTTCGTCTTTCAGATGATTGGGTGAATCTACGAGCTGGGAGGCTGGCACGAAGGCTCGCAGTCTATTCAACTGAACCAGCAGGCCACCACGGTTGTAACCCATAGCCTTCAGCTCTAAGATCTCACCATTTTCGAAGCTCTCCTGGGCCAGTTGCCAGGCGCGTTCGATTTGGATTTCGTTGAAGGGAGGAGCGCTCTCTCCAGGGGACAATTCTTCGTGAGATTCCCCACCCGCCTGAGCTATGTCTGGCTCTACGCCGAGTGCGTGCCAGACCTCCTCTCCCGCTACAGGCGGCCCGTCGCTTGTGGCCCTCTCTCCCTCTTCTTGTTGTAAAAGTGCCTGCCAATAATTCTCTTCCAAGGGTTCTTCTCCCAGGTCTGTACGCAATTCTGATTCCCGATTCATGGTTTGCCTTTCTCCTTAATAAAAACCTGTTCGCAAACTCAGTGGCCGATACACTATTCTCTGTCAGCAACAAAGGGTTGCTCGAATCGCTCTCTACTTCACCTCCTTCTCCACTCATTGCCTCATTACTCATTGCCTCATCGCCTCTATTCCCGTGCTCCCTGTTCCATAGCGGCTATGGTCTTGGCAACCTCCTCGATAGCCACGCGCTGCTTGCGATAGAGGTCCGATTCGCTGATGGCCAGGCGCATGGCGATGTCTCTCACTCGCAAGCCCTGGATGAACTTTAGCTCCAGGATGTTGTACAGTATCCACTCGCCGGTAGTCATGTGGCGCTCGCCCTCAGGCTTGAGGGCCTCGATGGCCCGGCCAAGGACGGAGCGCAGGGCTTTAACTGGGCTACCCCCGTTTTCTTCCAGAGCCCTCTCCACGACTTTGAGATTGAGGAGGGGGCTTGTGGTCAGCTTAGGCCCGCCCCAGTAGTGGCTGAGCGCATCCCAGACCCACTGCTGAAAATCGGGGCCATAGAGGGGGCCTTCCTCGATGGTCTCCAGCCCCGGCGAGCCGCGATAGCGGACGGTGCCTCGCCAGCGCTGGATGCGCTCGATCTGGGGGATGATCCGCCGCAGGGCGACGAAGACTCCCTGCTGGAGGTGCCGGTCCTCCAGAGCCGACTCGGCCTGGGCTACCAAAAGCCGGACGACCTCCAACTCATCTTCCGTCAGGTCCGGCTCAGCGCAGCGGGCATCCACTCCCAGAACACCCAAGGTGGATTCCTCTGCCTCCGTCCGCAGGGGCAGGAGCCAGTAGCCGTCGCGAACGACGAAGTCGCGGTTATTCAATTCGCCATTGTTGGAGGACGATTGGGCCAGGGCCATCAGGTCGGCCGAGCTCAGCGCCCCCCCTCTCCCTCCCAACTTTGGGGGGGGAGAGGGAGGCTCCCCCAAGGTTGGGGGGCTAAGGGGAGGGCTGAGCGGGCCACAAAAGGCTTCCAGGCGCGGCTCTCCCCCGGCCATCACCGCCACGAAGCCCCTTTGAACCCGCAGCAACTCGCAGATAGCGGTCAGCACGTTCTCCAGGAACTGCTTCAAGTCGGTGGTGGTCAGCAGCCGTTTGTCCAACTCCTGGATCCAGGTGATCTCCTCGCGATCCTGGCGGTAAATCAGGCGGTCAATGAAGGGCTTGGCCAGGTTTATGGCAATCTGCAGCACGATGATCAGGATGACCAGGGCGAAGATGAGCACCGTGTCGCGGGGCAGGCCAAAGATGCGCTCCACCTGGGGGATAGTCAGTATCAGGACAATGGTGCAGGTGGCCACGAAAGGCCCTCTGAGGAGGTAGTGGATGAGGCTGTGCTTGATCACGCGGTCGGGGGTGAGGACACCGAAGTAGGCCACGCTGTAGGCCATGACCACGATCATCACGGACACGCCGACGTTGCCGATCAGGGAGAGAAGCAGGACAATCCCCGGTGCGGAGTATGGAGACATACTGGCTGCCACGAGATAAGGGAAGACGCCCAGGCCCGGCGCGGCGAAGGCCAGGGCCAGGTAGGTCATGCGTCGCCTGGAGGTGGAGGTGAGGCAGCGTTGGCGAGCGCGTTGGATATTGCGTGCCCCCCAGGCCACGGTGAGCAAGAAGTAGAGGGCAAACACCCAGAAGAGGGGGCCGGCGGCCAGGTGGGAGATCTGAGGCAGGTGCCGCCCGTCGTGAACCAGGAGGTCAGTGGATATGGCCAATCCGAACAGAAGCGCGCTTATCAAATAACTGGCGAAGACAGCCCTCCGACGCCAGGGTGCAGTGAGGTTGGTCGTCCTGAGCAGGGCGTCGGAGAAGTGGAGGTAAGCGGCGGGGACAAAGGCGATGCCCAGCCATTGGAAGCGCAGCCAGGGGATGGCTGCCTCCAGGGTCTCGATTCTGGGCAGCGCGACGTCACCCACGTAGACGACGGTGACGAAGGCGATGAGGGCACAGAACGAGCGGGCCACTGCGCTGCGCAGGTTATGGGTGAGGATGTAGACCAGCAGAGAGAAAGCGATGATCACGATAGCTGAGGACAGAATCAGGTTGGCGAAGGCCAGTATTGAGGTTAGGTTCAGAGATACTTCCACTACGTTCTCCAATTACACAGGCTAAGTGCTATGCGGGAGTGCGGACGCAAGTCCGCTCCATAAGCAGGCTTGCGCCTGCACTCCAATTAGTGTGAGCTAAATGCTACGAGCGAAGAACAGAGCGATGTCTTGATTGGTGTAGTAGCGATCGTTGAAACCGCAGAAAGCGAAGCCGTTCTTCTGGCAGAAACAGATGGCTGGGTAGTTCTTGGTCTGGATCTCCAGCATCAACCTCCTAAGGCCTCGCTGGCGAGCCCACTCGGCCGCTTTCTTCAGGAGGGCCGTTCCGATGCCCTGGCGTCGGCGGTCTTTGGCTACAGCCAGATTATCCACCCAGCCCGTGAGGTGCCAGGACTGCGCGGACATGTCCAGATAGCCGCAGACCTCGCCGTCCTCTTCGGCGACCAGGAAGCACTCGCTCTGCCGCCAGCTTTCCAGCAGATTATCGTAATCCTTGGGGTACTTGACCCGCATGGACCGCGGCAGCCTGGTGGTGTGAAAAATCACGGACACTTTTTCGCTTTGCTCGCTTTCCTCCATCTGCCAGACGTAGTTGGTCACGTAGGAGTGCTCGAGGGCAAGGCAAGCATTCAAGTCGGTCAGTTCGGCAGGGCGGATGATCATCGCCGGTTCCTCCAATCGCTGATGAGAGTACGAAGATTCACTGGTATTTTATCATCTTAAGCCCAAAAACGCAAGCACAATAAAAAACGGGTGGGGAATGTGCCCCACCCGCCTGGATGAAGTCGTCGGTATGGTTGTAGACCTTTACTTCTCGTAAACCCACTCTTCAAATAGAGCGGTCAAGTCGCACTGGCAGTGCTGTTCGGCAAGCTGCCTGAAGGCATCGCTCGTGCCGATGCCCCATTGGTGGGACTGGTAGTAGTCGCGCAGGAATTCGTCAAGCGTTTCTTGACCCATCTCCTCGGCCAGCGCGGCGATGAAAAGCGGGCCTCGGCCATAGACAATCGCGCCGTATTCTCTACCTGCGTAGGCTGCCACGGGCAATCCGATGGGAATGTCGGCCCGCTCAACGCGGTCCCAACGACTATCCCACGAAGCGCGGTAATCCCGCGCGGCACTCTCACCGTGAGTATCCACGTAGTAGAGGCCGGTGAGGTATTGGACTATGGCCTCGTCGAGCCAGGGTTCGTCCACCTGATCGTTGCCGACAGCGTTATAAAACCACTGATGAGCTACCTCGTGGGCGGTGGTGCTTTCGAGTGCGATTGGAAACGGTAATCCCGCCGCTTGTTCGTTCGGATCGTAGAGGTCGAGGGCTATGGCCACCAGGCCGGGATACTCCATGCCCAGGGCCTGCATGGGAGTGCTCACGACGTCGAATTCGGTGTACGGATAGACGCCAAACCGCTGGTTGTAGCTTTTCAGCGCGTCTGTCGCGAACCGCAGGGCCGCCTTCGCTCCCTCCGTCAACTCCGGTAGGGCGTAGCTGTTGACCGTCGTCTCCCCCACCGTCTCGCTGAGCACAGTGTAGTCCTCGCTGGCGGCCAGGTAGAAATCGCGGGCGGGGCCGGCGGCGAAGGTCAAAACCTGGTTATCCGCCTCGTGCCCACCAGCGACCTGGATTCCTGAAGCGACGACCGTCAGGTTGGCCGGTGCGGTCACGCGCACCAGGTAGAAGCTGGCGTCGTAATAGGTCACGTCGCCGCCTGGAGACGGAACCTCCACGTTCCAGCCCTCGTCGTCGTAGACCGGGATGACCGGGTAGAACTCGTCCAGCACCAGCACGCCGTCGAAGTAGCCGAACAGGCCATAGTTGCCACCCATCTCCTGGGCCACTTTCACCTCGAAGTCCATCTGGATGACTACTTGCTCACCGGATTGCAGCCCCGTTGGCAGCGGCACGCGGAGCGCGCTATCCTGGAGTTCGTAGACGGGCTCCACGTCCTGGCTGTCTACCTGAACCGCCGAGACGGCTGCCTTGCCACCGGTTATGTTGGGAAACAGGCGGAAGTAGACCTCGTCGAGGGGCTCATCCTCCTGGTTGGTGTAACGGACCTCCTCGCGGCCTTCCAGGAGAAGAAAGTTGTCAGAAATCTGGAAGTCAATGTGATACACGCTGGCGCCTGGCAAGCGGTCGAGCACCTCCTGTTCCGCGTCAATCAGCCCGTCACGGAAGACGGCGCGGTCGTCCCAGGCTGTATCAACGGGAGTGGCCATTGGCGGCACAGGCGTAGCTGTGGGTGGGACGGGGGTTGCTGTGGGTTTGGCTTTCCCACAACCGGCGATCAGGATCAGAATGAGCGTCAGGGTGGCGATTACTTTGTGGTGAGTAGACATGTTGATATTCCTTTCTATGCTCGCCCCAGCAGCGCGGCGAAGTAACGCTTTACTGAGAAGGTCTGCCCGGAGAGCAGGTACTGGGCGCGGAACACGCGTGCGACGGCACGGAGGATGAAGTAGACGGTGAGCAGCAGCAGGCCCGCTGCCAGCGGTGGTTGCCACCAGGGCACACCGCCGACGGACAGGCGCAGCATCATCGTCATCGGGGCGGTCAGCGGGAACAGACTAAGCCCGGTGGCCAGGGCTCCGTGAGGCTGCTCGATCAGGATGGAGATCAGGAACATGGGGACGATGGCCGGCCAGATGACCACAAGGGTTGATTGGGAACCCTCTTTCAGGTTAGGCACCAGTGCCCCCAGAGCGGCCATCAGGCTGGCGTACACAGCGTAACCGAGCAGGAAGAATACGATTCCCCACACCAGGATCGAGGGCGGAAGCTCAAAACCGGGGGGCAAATCGAAGGTGCGCCCGCTCAGGCGCAGCAGGGTGTAGCCGGTGCCGAACCAGATCAGGGTCTGCAGCAGGCCCGTGACCCCCAGCCCGACGATCTTGCCGGTCAGCAACTGCCTGGGATTGATGGACGACATCAGGATCTCCATCACCCGATTCTGCTTCTCCACGCTCACGCTGTTGAGCAGCAGGCTGGACGACATGAGGATGGCGACGTAGAAGATCATCATGGTGGCGTAGGGGACGGCGAAGGTCAACGGGTTGTCACGGTCGCGCTTTTGGCTGGGAGCCAGGGCCTTCACCTCCACGTCCATCGCGTTCCAGAACCGTTGGATCCGTTCAGGCTCGTTGTCCAAAAGGTTGGCGGTGATCGTCTGGCCCATGACCCAGGATTGCCCTCTGGACGAGGTCCAGTTGTAGTCCGGGTTGATGTAGATCAGATTGCCGCTGACGATATAATCCGCAGGGATGACATAATAAGCGGCGATCTCCCCGTCGTTCAATGCCCGACGCGCGCTGGTCTCGTCGGGATAGGCCACGAGGATGCCCTCCGGGATGTCTTCGTGGATGACTTTGATCAGTCCGCTGCGATCAACGTAGCCCTCGACCTGGAGCTCCGACTCATCCGAGCCGCCGGTTAATCCTCCGAGCGAGCTGAGGGTGTCGCTCTTCAAAACCGAAGCGCCCAGGAAAACCAGGACCGCGATCAGCGGCAGACCAAAGGCGGTGAACAGAAACGACTTGCGGGTGACGGCGGTGATGATTTCGTTGCGCAGCACAAGCAGGGTCTTTTTCATGGATTCCTCCACTCTTTTGACGTGAAACGTGAAACGTAAAACGTGAAGCTTTTCA
>CAYNWI010000053.1:0-4384 GCA_964400825.1 uncultured Anaerolineae bacterium
TCATCGGTAAGGTTTTCTCTCCATTTCCTGCCCGGGTAGAAACTTCTTGGATGGCCGCCCAACTACTTATTATCTGGACATCTGTCCACCTAGTTACCCGATTTGGGATACTAGGTGGACATCTTTCCACTTAAATCTCCTATTTGGCATACTAGGCAGACGTTCTTCCATATAGCTGCCCCTCCGGAGTGCATTATGCAGAAATCTCGTCCGCCTAGCAACCTTGCCACAACAGGACAGAATAGGTAATAGAACTCCATCAAGCCTTATACATTATACACCGATGAGGCCACAAGTGCAAAGCCCAATCTGAGATCAGAGCATGAACAAACGTCCGAATGATGCCCAGCCCGAAAAGCAAAAGCGGGAGGCGATTCAGACCTCCCGCTCTTGGATACGTTTTCAGAAGCTTCACTTTCGTCATGATGCTTCGCTCCCCAGCCGCCAGCGCTCGCCAAAAACCCCCACGCCGATTCCCCGCGCTGCCAGCCAGTCCCGCTCTGGCCCAACTCTATGTAGCGGGTTGCTGTGGTTGAGATGGATCAGCCGCACGTCACAATCCACCCCCGCCAGCCGCTCGGCGGTGTCGGTGGCCAGGGGGTGCGGAATCTGACTCAGGTCACGGCCCGAAAGCTCGTCCGCGCTGAAAAAGGTGGCGTCCAGCAAAGCCACGTCCATGTCGGCCACAAAGCTCCGCAGGTCGTGCTCCCACCGCTCCCACGTGTCAATGTCAGGGCAGTAGAACAGCCGCCCGGTTGGGCCGCACACCACGAAAGCCAGCGTGTCGCTGAACTCGTCGCGGTGGGGCACTGACAAAGGCGTCAGATGCAAGCTGGGGCTGAGTTGCGTCTCACGGGTGGGAGTGAGCAAACGCAGCTTGATGTTTCCCAGCGCGACCAATTGCGACCAGGGGGCGTTGTGGCGCAAGAAGCTGGCCATCCGCGGCGAGGCATACACCGGCAAATCTCGCGTGCCCCACGCCTCGCGCCCCAGGTGGATCAGGCCGGCATAGTGCCCAATGTGGGCGTGGGTCAACACGACTCCAGCCAGCGGGCAATCCGGAGCCAGGCTGTGCAGGGCGTGCAACTGCTCTCGAAGATCGGGGGTGGCATCAATCAGCCAGCTCTGGCGGGTGGCGTGATCCACCAATCCCAGACAGGCCACCAGTTTGCGCCTGGACGGATCGGCTCGCGCCGGCGCACAATTGGCACAATAACACCCAGCTTGCGGCACACCTCCATCTTGAGCAGTGCCCAACAGTATCGCTTCAACGGTCATCTCAGGTCAATTCATTCGGCTTCGTTATTCATTTGGCGCGGTTCCTCCAGGCGGAAGGTCAGGGCCAGCCCCAGGACGACACCTCCTGCTGTGACAGCGAAAAGGACGGGGTAGGACGTCGCCTGTAGCAACCAGCCTCCCAGTAAGGGCACCACCAGGAGCACGCCGCACAAGGTGTTGGTGAGAGCGATGTAAGTAGCACGCTCTTCTGGCGGGGCCAGCTCCAGGACGAAATTGATGAATCCCGTCATGTAAGCGCTGTTCAAGGCACCGATGGCGAAGAAGATCAAGGAATAGACGTAAATGGTTGAGGCCCCAGCCAGGGGGGCCAGCGGACGGATGAGCAAGGCCAGGAGGGGTGAAGCGAGAGCTATCATTACGGAATACTGGACCACGATCTTGCTACCAGACCGCTCATTTAGATACCCCAACACAAATCCAGCCAGAATGCCCCCTACTATCTGGGAGGATAGGAAGAGCCCGATCGCCTCAGTGCCAAAGTGCAGTTCGCCGGTAGCGTAGACAACGTAAAATGGCGTAGCCATCCCGCTTAAGCCCGTCAGGAGCCGCAGAACCGTGATCAGGCTAAACGTATGATTCTCTCTCAAGACCGTCAATAATTTGGGTAAGAAATCGTTCCAGGATAATTTCTCGGCCTGCGCGGACCTGGCCGGCTCGTGTAGGAAGCTTACCGCTATCCAAGAAGCGAGGAAGCTCAGCCCGGCCAGGAAAAACAGCAGGGCATAGTTGTTGGGAAAAGGCGGGCCGTGTGGCCCCAGGAGAGCATTTACCACTGCCCCCACCCCCACCGCCAGCAGCCCCGAAACAACCTGGCCGATTCCGAACAGTCGGCCCCGCCGGGCGGCAGGGATGGTCTCGCTCAGGATGTCGAACCAGGCTACAGCAGCCAGGGCATCGGTGCCCGTGAAAATGGTCAGGCCGATAAAGAATAGCCCCAGGATCAACGCTGGGTCACGATCTCCGGCCAGGAACAATACTCCCGCGAGCAGCAAAAAGACGGGTCGGCCAATAATCGCGGGCAGCAACAGATAGGGCTTCTTGCGATCCTTATCGGCCAGGTAGCTGGCGGCGATCAGTTGAGGTAGAAGCCAGGCGCCGGTCTGGATGGTCGAGGCCAGTCCGATCAAAGGAGCCGAATCGGTGAGTTGGCTGATGAAGGATGGCAAAACCGTCGTCTGGCTCATAAAGGCCAGGCCGACGCCGAAGAACACGTAGTCTAACATAAAGCAGACAAAGTTTCGGCGGTAGTTAGAGTTGGATATTGGATATTGGATATTGCTCATTGGGTATTGGTCACTCCACGCTATGGACGCGGGCGTATTCGTGGTGACCCAAGGTGACGGCTAAGGTGCCGGAGCCGGAGAGCTCGCTCACCTGGCGACCGTGGCGATCGTATTTCGCGCCCTCGTAGGTGAAGGGGATGTCCACGTCGAAGGCGACGGGGCTGGGATCTATGCTGTAGAGCAGGGCGTTTCCGTCCCCTTGCACAAAGTACCCCCGGTTGAGCTTTCCGACCTTCAGCACGTCTCTCCAGAAGCCCGCCAGTTCGCCCTGGAAGTCATCCATGAACAGGGTCTCCACATCCAGCGAGCTGGAGTAGACTGCGCCGTCGCTGGCCACGGAGGTGATCCTGGTCAAATAAGAAGTCACGTCTGTCGTCTGAGGGTCTTTCATCTGCTTCTTCAAGGTCTCGGCGATGTCTTCCTGGGCCACGATCTCCCCACCCCGCCGGTAGAAATCGTACAACAGGTCAAGCTCGTCCGAGGAGACGTAGGCCAGCGACGGAGCCAGCACCAGGATAGTCTCCATCCCCTCCATCCCTGCTTGGGTTAGGTACGTAGCCACGATGGAATTGACGTTGTTCCTGGCCAGGGCGTTCATCTGCGGGAATTTGTAGTTGAGAATGTTCCGGCTGATCAGTCTGCGGAAAGTGGGCATGTCCGTGGCCAGACGGGAGAGCTGGAGCCACGACCTGGTCTGGCCAATGAGCTCGTAGGGATAGCTGGAGGGGGCGAAAATCAGCACCGAAACCGGCGACGGGTCAGCCGCCATGATCTCGCGGGCGACACCCCCGGCCGCCGAAACCCGCTCGAACATCTCATCGGGGTTGTAGACGATGGGGTTGGTGTCGTTGTATAGCCCCTGACCTTTGACGTTGTAGTTCCAGTAGTTGATGCCCTGAAGTTGTCCACCAGTCTGAGTGGTTAGTTGGGCTAGATAATAGATATTGGATATTGCGTCGGCGATGTCCGCCTTGTCGGAGCTGTCCTGGCCCAGGCCCCAACTGTTGGCCGTGGACCAAAGATAGAGCGGCTTGTCGTAGATGTCCGAATAGTGCCCCAGGGAGCGAATCAGGATGAACAGAGACGTCAGGTCGCCCTCGGTGATGGGGTCGGTGTAGTACCCGTCCCTGGGATAGGCGTCGAAGGTGACGGCGAAGTTGGACGGCGTGTCCCTGAAAAGCGGCTCAACGTAGGGCAGGTAGTAGCCGTAGCGGGCCAGGAAGCCGCAGAAGGACATGGTGGTCATTATGTCCGGGTCTATCTCCTGCCACACATTCGCGCTCCAGGCGGCGTACTCGACGATGTAGTGGGCCTGGAACTCGCCCAACTGTCGCCACCGCTGGGGATCGTCACCCACCTCCCAGAAGGAATATCCGTACCTGCTCGAGAAGACGGCATTGGCGTGGCTGGAGTAGTCCGCCCCCTGGGGCTCGTCGGCCAGGTTGAGCATCAGGATGATGTCCTGGTAGGGCTGCACGAAATTGGCGTTCACCCACTGGTAATAGGCTCGAATGTCGGCCTGGTAAGCGGGCGAGTAGAACGAGGCGCTTTGCCCGCCGATGTTGAGGGGATTGCCGTAGTAGTCCGTTCGCAGATCGTAGGGGTGCTGCGCGTTCCACTGCTCCCCCATCTGGATCTGATAGCCGACGGGCAGGATGACCTTCATCCCCTCCTGGCGACAGGCCGCCAACATGCGGTACTGCGCTTCCACCATAGCCTGAGCATCGTCGTGAAGGGGGTTCCCAGGATCAATGAAAGCTCGATAGACGGCGTAGGATAGCCCAGGCTCGGCCTTGTCAATG
>CAYNWI010000053.1:4484-12317 GCA_964400825.1 uncultured Anaerolineae bacterium
CGCTCTGGTCGCTGAAATACACCACCGTGTCGGTGTAGACCGTCGTGGGGGTGTAGGTGAAGGCGGCATCAAGGGGTGTGTAGTTCTTGTCCAGTAGGGGGCAATAGATGGTGTAGGTGATTGGAGGTTGAAGGTTGGAGGTTGGAGATTGGAGATTGGAGATTGGAGATTTGAGGTTTGAAGCTTGAGCTTGCATCACGCCACAAAGCCCGACCAGCAGCCAGAAACCTATGACCAGCACCCCGATGACGGCAGCCGTACGGGCGACACTGCTTCGCCGTACAGTCCAGCTTCCAACCTCCAACTTCCAACTTCCAACTTCCAGACTCAACACGTCAAGCTGCTCCTTCAGCCGCACCGGCGCGACTTCCATAACCCGACGCGGGCAACCGCCGGGTAACATTCAGGTCAGGTAATGAGTATAGCAGCGAGCTTGCACCCTGTCAAGTGCCGATGTAACACGGAAACACGGAAGAACACGGAGACACGGAGTTTTGTCCGCCTTCTGTGTCCCCGTTACTCTCCGTATTTCCATGTTCCGGCCAGTCATGGTATACTTATTACTCAACCCACACAACAATTATACGAAGGAGAAGAGAAAATGCGAAACCTGCTAGGCAAGATTCTGAAGGTACTTGGCGTCCTCATCCTGCTGGTGGTGATCGTGGCGGCTGGCGGGGGCTACTTCGTCGTCAGGCGCAGCTTCCCGACCATCAACGGCACCATCAAGGCAGTGGGGCTCCAATCCCAGGTGGAGGTCTACCGCGACAATTGGGGCATCCCCCACATCTACGCCTCCAACCCCCACGACCTGTTCTTCGCTCAAGGCTACGTCCACGCCCAGGACCGCTTCTGGCAGATGGAGTTCTGGCGGCGCATCGGCTCCGGACGGCTGGCGGAGATCCTGGGGGAGTCCGCTCTGGAGAACGACCGCTTCATCCGCACCATCGGCTGGCACCGCGCCGCCGCCCAGGAACTGGAGCAACTGGACCCGGAAGAGCAGGCGATGCTGGAGGCCTACGCCGAGGGTGTCAACGCCTACCTCTCCACCCACCGGGGCCGCCTGGGACTGGAGTTCACCATCCTGGGCCTCACCGGGGTCAAGTTCGACCCAGAGCCCTGGACGCCGCTGAACACCCTCACCTGGGCCAAGGTGATGGCCTGGGACTTGAGCGGCAACATGAGCGGCGAACTCCTCCGCGCCCACATCGCCGCCCGGCTGGGCACCCCCACCGTCGGCGCACTGGTGCCCCCCTACCCCGACGACTACCCGGTCATCGTCCCCCACCCGCTGACGGGAGCGACGCTGGAGGCGCTGCCTGAGGCCGCCGTTGAATTTCATCCCCTGGGCACAGGAGACGATGTCGGCAGCAACAACTGGGTCATCTCCGGGAGTCGCAGCGGGACGGGGATGCCCTTGCTGGCCAACGATCCTCACCTGGGCATCCAGATGCCCTCCATCTGGTACGAGATCGGCCTCCACTGCGAACCCGTCGGGCCGGACTGCCCCTACAACGTGGTCGGCGCCTCCTTCGCCAGTGCCCCCGGCGTCATCATCGGCCACAACGACCACATCGCCTGGGGGGTCACCAACCTGGGGCCAGACGTGCAAGACCTCTTCATCGAGCGGGTCAATCCGGAGAACCCCAACCAGTACGAGTACCAGGGGGAGTGGCTGGATATGGAGATCGTCCGCGAGGAGATCCGCGTCGCGGGCGAGGAGGAGCCGGTGGTGATGAACGCCCGCCTCACCCGCCACGGTCCCATCATCAACGACGTGGTCGGCGGCACGGAGGAGGAGTGGGCCTTGGGCTGGCAACCGCTGGCCCTCTCCTGGACCGCCCTGCAGCCGGGCACACTGATGCAGAGTGTTATTCTCTTGGACCAGGCCAGCAACTGGGAGGAATTCGGGGAGGCGCTCTCGTACTGGGACGTGCCCAGCCAGAACTTCGTCTACGCCGACGTGGAGGGGAACATCGGCTACCAGGCCCCCGGCCGCATCCCCATCCGCGCTTCCGGCAATGGCTCCATGCCGGCGGCCGGCTGGACGGGGGAGTACGAGTGGGTGGACTACATTCCCTTCGACGAGCTGCCCCGCGCCTTCAACCCGCCGGAGGGGTACATCGTCACTGCCAACAACGCCGTCGTGGGGCCGGACTACCCCTATTTCATCTCGATGGACTGGGACCCCGGTTACCGGGCGCGGCGGATCGTGGAGCTGATCGAGGCCGATCCTTCTCTCTCACTGGAGGATTTGCAAGCTATCCACGGGGATAGCAGCCCCATCTACGCCCAAGACGTGCTGCCTTATCTCCTGGCGCTTTCCAGCGACGAGCCTCGCCTGGCGGAAGCGCTGAACCTGCTGCGAGCCTGGGACGGGCGGGCGATGCGGGACAGTGCCGGAGCCGCTCTCTTCGAGGCCTTCCGCCTGCACCTGATAGACCTGACCTTCGGCGACGAGCTGGGGGAGCAACTCCTGCGCCAGGCGCGGGGCACGGCAGGGGTCGCGTTGGTGAGCCTCCTGGCCGACGATGTCTCCCCCTGGTTCGACGACGTGACCACGCCCCAGGTGGAGACGCGAGACGGGATATTGATGAAGGCACTGGAGGAGGCGGTGGAGGAATTGACCGAGACACTGGGGGGAAATATGGCCCGCTGGCGATGGGATGATCTGCACACCGCCACCTTCGAGAACCAGAGCCTGGGGCAGTGCGGCATTGGCCTCGTTGAGGCCATCTTCAACCGGGGGCCGGTGCCGGTGGATGGCAGTATCGCCACCGTCAATAACACCGGCTACAGTCCGAGCGATCCCTACGGCGTGGTGATTGTTCCCTCCTACCGCCAGATCGTGGATGTAGGGGACTTCACCCGCTCGGTCTCGATGCACACCACCGGCCAATCCGGCCACCCCTACCACCGTCACTACGGCGACATGATTGACTCTTGGCGCAACATCGAGTATCACCCCATGTTGTGGCAGCGAGCCGCCGTGGAGGCGGATGCGGAAGGTGTGCTGGTGCTGGAGCCGTAGCGGGTTGCAGCTTGGAAGTCAAAGACTATGCTCAAGATTACAACCTACAACGACGTCACCCGCTTTGATCTGGCCCGCACCCTCGCCGGTCGTGGGCGCTACTGGACCGCCGCCTACCTGGTGGATGATCTGATGGTGGACACCGGCTGCGCTTTCAGCGCGCCAGAGTTGGCGGAGGCGCTGTCAGAAGCACCCCTCGTCGGTATCGTGAACACCCATTCTCACGAAGACCACATCGGCGCCAACGGCTGGCTGCAACGCCAGCGTGACGAGCTGGAGATTCGAGCCCACCCGCTGGCCCTACCCATCCTGGCCGATCCGCGGGGCCGGCAACCGCTGCATCCCTACCGGCGCGTCATGTGGGGCTGGCCCGAACCATCCCAGGGCAAGCCCCTCTCCGACGGCGAGGTCATCGAGACCAGGCACTACCGCTTCCAGGTGGTCTATACCCCTGGCCACAGCCCCGACCACATCTGCCTGTACGAACCCGAACAGGGCTGGCTCTTTTCTGGCGACCTGTTCGTGGGCGGGCGGGATCGCGCTCTGCGGGCCGGGTACGACGTGTGGGGGATTATCTCCTCGCTTAAACGGATCGCTGCGCTACCAGCAACCACGCTCTTTCCCAGCAGCGCGCGCGTGCGCCACGGCCCGGCGGCTGAACTCGCGGCCAAGATCGCCTACCTGGAGAAGTTGGGCCAGCAGGTGCTGGCGCTCCAGCGGCAGGGGCGGAGCGTGAACGAGATCGTCCGCACCCTGCTCGGCGGCCCGATGCTCATCGAGGTCATCACCCTGGGGCACTTCTCGCGGCGGCGGTTGGTGCTCTCGTACCTGGGAATGAACGAGGAGGATTCCGCCGCGGGCTGAGCCCTGAGGCTGTATACTATTGACCTGAGCTTGCCGATGCAGTGGATTTTGCCCGTCCTACCGGATCAGAAACCCGGCCGGGGCGGCCAGCAGCCATGATTCTCCAGGCTCACATAACCACGCAGGTGAGGGTGTATTCGATGCCATCAACCAGTTGGATCTCGTTGACGACCAACTCCCCCAGCGCAGCAGTGTCTGGAACCTCGACGAAGGCGATCACTTCATAAGGTCCCGTGACGTTGTGGGCGCTCTTGACCCCCTCGATGTCCGATAGGGCCTCGATCACCCCCTCGCCCATGCCAACCTCTACGTTTGCCAGGATGTAAGCTTTGACACTCATCGTTTCTCTCCTTTCGTTTCGTTTATAGATCGTTTACAGAACATCCGAGATCGAGATGCCACGCTCGTGGGCGCGTTGCACCATCCACTCCTTGATGTCAGCCGGAGGCGGGGGAACCTCGCCCTCAGGCCGGCGCTCCAGGTGCAGCGCGTCGGTAGGACAAACCGTGGCGCACAGTCCACAGCCTACACAACGGGCGTAGTCCACCACACAAACATCTTCGGGAACGGAGAGGGCATCGAACTGGCAACGCTCCAGGCAGTCACCGCAGCCGGAGCACACCTCGGCGTCCACGACGGCGTGAAAGTCGGAGCGGACGGCGGTGGTGGGGACGCCAAACTCGGCCACGCTGCGCAATATCCCGCAGCAGCAGGTGCAGCAGTTGCAGATGTAGTAGTGCTGGTCGCGGTAGTTGCCGGCGGAGTGCACCAACCCGGCCTCCTCGGCCTCGTGTAGGATTTGCAGCGCCTCCTCTTTGGTGATGGCCCTGTCCACCTTGCTGTGGTCGAACGCGCCCTCAACCGGCGCGAAGACCAGGCAGTTCTCGATGGGGTGGTCACACCCCTTGCCGATCAGCCGCTGCTGGACGCGGCAGATGCAATCTCGCACGCCCCACGATTTGGCATCCTCCAGCAATTCGGAGGCCCGCTCGTAAGGAAAGACCTCCAAATCGAAAGGGATCGCCTCTCCGACGGGAATGACGCGGTGAACGGCGGGTGCTTCGCGGACGATGCTGCCACCCTGCGTCTCCTGAAGATATTGCTCGAACAGCGTCGCCAGTTCCTCGTCCATGCGGGGCAACTGCTCCTCGTAGAGGCCAACGGCGAAGGGCATCAATCCGAAGAGGAGCTGGCCTTTACCTTTCTTGATGCGGATCTGTCCTTTGCGAGCCATCCCTTTGAGGGTGCGGTAGGCCGTGTCAGCGCCCACGCCGGCGCGGGCGGCGATGTCGGCGGCCGGCTCGCGGGTCAGGCGCATCACGCTGGCCAGCGCCGCCTCCTCTAGCGTGAAGATCTTGGCCAGCAGTCGCAGTTCCGCGCCGCTCTCGGTGGCAGGAAAGCCGTTGGGGATAGCGTCCAGTCGTCGGGCCAGTTGGCGATAGATGTCCTCAGTCATTCCTCGTTCTCCTTTTCTTTTCTCGATGTAGGTGCAGCTTCCACCCCGATACTCAACATGTTGAAGCCCGTACCGCCGGTGACGCGGAGATTCTGGCTGCCGCACTGGCAACCTCGAGCCAGGGCCTGCACCATGATCGTTCTGGGTTGCTCATCCGCCCACTTGCTCAGATCGGCCTGCCTCCCGCAATCTGTGCACGTCATCTCCAGAGGCACAGTCTCAAAGTGCAGCGTCGCCCCCTCAGCCAAAGAGCCCTTGCTGAGATGCTCGAAATAGAACTCGACACATCCAGGGACAACGAACGACATCCTGCCCACCTGGAGGTAGATATCGGTGATTCGCTGGCCTTGGGCGTACTCCAGGGCCAGGTCCAGCATCGCCTCGGTTATGGACGCTTCGTGCATCAGGACTCCCGTTTCTTGGCCAGTTTAGTCCGTATCCAGCCCAACCATCCCTCGAGACCCTGACCCGTGAGGGCAGAGACCTCAAACACCGCCAGGTCTGGGTTGATCCGGAGGGCGTTCTGGCGCAGCACGGACGCCTGGGCCGGGAGGTAAGGCTCCAGATCAATCTTGTTGATGACCACCGCCTGGGCGGTGGCGAAGGCCATCGGGTACTTGAGCGGCTTGTCGTCGCCCTCGGGCAGGCTGGCGACCACCACCTTGGCGTCCTCGCCCAGGTCCCAGCCGGTGGGGCACAGCAGATTGCCGACGTTCTCGATGATGACCACGTCGGCGTCTTCCACGTCCAGTTGCTCCAAAGCCACCTGGATCATGCGCGCCTCCAGGTGGCATCCGCCGTCGGTGTTGATCTGCACCACCGGCACCCCAGCGGCACCGATGCGCTCGGAGTCCAGGCTGGTAGTGGGGTCGCCCTCGATGACCGACAGGCGCAGCTCCCCATGCAGTTTCTCGATGGTGCGCTCCAGCAGTGTGGTCTTGCCAGCTCCCGGCGAGGCGATAATGTTCAGCACCAACACGTCCTGCTGGACGAACCTCGCCCGGATGGCATCGGCCAACAAAGCGTTGGCTTCGGTGATACTTTTTAACACGGGGATTTTGACCATTTACGCCGTCCCTTCTAACGACAATTGGACTCTGAGTGTCATTGCGAGGCACGGGTTTTCTGCCGAAGCAATCCCCTACTTGCGCATTGGAGATTGCTTCGCTCCGCTCGCAATGACACAATGTAACTACGAAACGTCCACCAGCGAAGACAGCCGGTTGATGGATTCCTCGACGAACTGATCGTTGGCGATATTGATCTCGATGGCCTGCTCAGGGCAGACGTCCACACAACGACCACAACCCCGACACTCGTCATTTATAACTGCCCGGCCGTTGACCAGACTGATTGCGTCCACGAAGCACACGCCCTCGGTGCAAGCTCCACAGCCCACGCATCGGTCGGTCACTGTGACCGTCACACCGGGCATTCTGGTGGTTTTCGTGCCGATCTGCGGGGCAATGTGAGGCAGCACCCGCCAGAGGCAGCAGCAGGGACAGCAGTTGCAGATCGTCAGCAGCTTGTCGCCGGGGCCGACGCCGAGCCACACGGTATCGAGCTTGTTGCGGCCAATCAGGTGAACCAGGCCCGCTTCGCGGCAGCGTCTCACGTGCTCCAGCGCCTCTTCTTTCGTCACCCGGCGTCCGAGCCTGGGGTTGATCCCCCTGGCCGCCTCACCGAGAAAGAGACAGCCCAGATCAATGGGATAATCCTTGCACTTCATGGCATCGCGGCAGACGCAGAAGTTCATAATCCAGTGATAGCTGGCCTTCTCGATGAAGTGCTCCACCACCTGAGAGGGCAGCACCATCTCGCCGGGCCTATCGAGCTCCTGGTTCACTGGGATCACCCGATCCTGCGGCAGATAGATAATGTCGTCCCCTTCGAAGAGCAGGCGATCCGTGATCCAGCCGACGAGGGGTATCCGCGTCAGCCTGGCCAGGCGAAAACGGTAAGGGAACATTCTCTGTATGAGCTTAACGAACCAGATGGGGCGACTCATAGTGACACCAGAATCACTGATACACTGAGGACACTGAATACACTGAAGCCCTCAGTATCTTCAGCCGCCTCAGTGCCTCGGTGGTTCCAACTCTAACCCAACTCCTCCAACGACCGCCGTATCTCCTTCAGCTCCCTATCCGTGATGCCCCACAACTCCGTAGAATGGCTCAAAGCCTAATCAACTTCTCCAGCCACTCTACTTCCCCAAGTTTTCTTCTCCAGAACAAATCTTCCCAGAAGTAGTGGACAGCAAGCATCCGGTATCCACCGAACCGTTCGTTGAAAACACCCATGAGTCTGTCCACGGGGACTGGCTCGTCTGGCTCTGCGTCGAAGAACAGCTTGGAGTAGATCTTCTGTTCCCAGGGGGAAATGTGGTTCAGTTCGTCCAGGTGATGAAACACGTCGCCGAGAATGTACCCCACGGAAGCAGGGCCAATGCCATAGAGTCCGATCAGGGCTTCCCGCTGCT
>CAYNWI010000054.1:0-9267 GCA_964400825.1 uncultured Anaerolineae bacterium
TGGACGGGCGGGTCAAGACGCTTCACCCGGCTGTCCACGGCGGCATTCTGGCCCGCCGGGACCAGGCGCACCTGGCGGAGCTAAAGGCCCAGGGCATTGCCCCTATTGATCTGGTGGTGGTCAACCTCTATCCTTTTGTCCAGACCGTTGCCCAGCCGGGGATAACGCTGGCTGAGGCTGTCGAGCAGATTGATATCGGCGGCGTGGCCCTGCTGAGGGCGGCGGCCAAGAACTTCGCCTGTGTTGCCGTGCTGTCCGATCCCGCCGACTACGCCGCCGTCCTGGCCGAATTGCGAGAGCAGGGCGACCTCTCCCTCGCCACTCGCCAGCACCTGGCGCTGAAGGCCTTCCGCCACACGGCCAGCTACGATGCGGCCATCAGTCGCTACCTGGCTACTCGTTTCGAGAAGGCAACCTTCCCCGCTGCTCTGCACCTCAACCTGACCAAGCTGGCAGACCTCCGCTACGGGGAGAATCCCCACCAACAGGCCGCCCTCTATAGCCTGGGTGCAACTGGAACTCCCCTCGGTGGCAATCTTTTGCAGGGCAAGGCTCTATCTTACAACAATATCTTAGACCTGGACGCTGCTTGGCGAATCGCGAGTGACTTCACCGCCCCCACTCTGGCCATCATCAAACACAGTAACCCTTGCGGCGTGGCCAGCGCCCCAAACCTGGCGAATGCCTTCCGAGCAGCCTTGGCCAGCGACCCTGTCTCGGCTTTCGGAAGCATCATCGCCGCCAATCGTCCCTTCGATGGGGAAGTAGCCCTGGCCCTGGGCGGTCTCTTCGTCGAGGCCATCGCCGCCCCCGCCTTCACTTCCGGGGCACGGGAGGTTCTGGCCAAGCGCCCTAACTGTCGCCTGTTGGAGATGTCAGGCACGGAAGATTTGGCATGGGAGATGAGGGGCGTGCGAGGCGGGATGTTGCTCCAGGAAGAGGATACGATTGCTGAGGATGGGGCGGATTGGAAGGTGGCGACTGAGCGCAAACCGACGGCGGAGGAGCTCGAAGCTCTGGGCTTTGCCTGGAAGGTGGCAAAGCGCGTCAAGTCCAACGCCATCGTTTTGGTCCGCGGGATGGCTACGGTGGGTGTGGGGGCGGGGCAAATGAGTCGCCTGGACGCTGTGCGCCTGGCCGTGGCCAAGGCCGGCGAACGTGCGCAGGGAGCGGTCCTGGCCTCCGACGCTTTCTTCCCCTTCCCCGATGGCGTGGAGGAGGCAGCCAACGCCGGGGTAACGGCCGTCGTGCAGCCAGGCGGCTCCAGGGGCGATGCCAGCGTCATCGAGGTCGCCGACGCTCACGGCTTGACCATGCTCTTCACCGGCGTGCGGCACTTCCGACATTAATAAGCGTTCAGACCCTTGGGGTTTTCCAAAACCCCAAGGGTCTTACCGTGAGGAGTGATCATGAAAGTTCGTCGTCTCAACCAGATGACCACAAATGAGGTGGCCGCGTTGAAGAGGAGATCGGGGCTGGATATCGAGGGGCTCTTGTCCTCGGTAAAGCCCATCGTCGAGGACGTGAGGGCTCGCGGTGATGAGGCTCTCCTGGAGTACACCGCCCGATTCGACGAAGTGTACCTCTCCGCTGCGGAACTCAGAGTCTCTGAGGAGGAGATCAAACAGGCTTACGAGAAGGTGAACTCAGAGACCCTGGATGCCTTTCGCCAGTCGGCGCGAAACGTCCGCACGTTTCAGGAGCGAAGCATGGCAGAGGGGATGTGGCTGACGGAGATCGTCGAGGGGGTGCTGGTAGGGCAGAGGATCACGCCTATCGAGTCGGTGGGCCTGTACGTTCCCGGCGGCAAAGGGGACTTCCCTTCGGTGATGCTGATGCTGGGGATTTGCGCCCAGGTCGCTGGGGTGAAGAAAGTCGTAGCCTGTACCCCGCCCAGCCCCCCCTCGGTCCCCCCCAACCCTGGGGGGGAAGTTCCAACTCCCAAAGGCAGGGTCAACAGCGGGACGTTGGTGGCCGCCGACCTGGCTGGCGTGACGGAGGTCTACAAGGTTGGCGGAGCTCAGGCCATCGCAGCCATGGCCTTCGGAACCGAGACCGTGCCCAGGGTGGACAAGATCGTGGGGCCTGGCAGCCCCTACGTGATGGCGGCCCGGCAACTGGTGGCTGGCGTCGTGGATCTGGGAAACATGGCGGGGCCGAGCGAGGCCATCATCCTGGCCGACGGGAAGGCCGACCCCCAGAACGCGGCCCTGGACCTCCTCGTCCAGGCGGAGCACGGCAAAGATGCTGCCTCCCTGCTGATAACCCATAGCCAGGAATTGATCGAAGGCGTCCAAGAAGTTCTACCCGAACTCCTGGCCGAACTGCCCGATGAGCGGCGGCAGATATGCGAGGCCGTGCTGTCCCAGTACGGCGGCGCTATCCTGACCGAATCCCTTGGCCAAAGCGTCGAATTCGTCAACGACTACGCGCCGGAGCACCTCCAGTTGGCCGTCCAGAACCCCTTCGCAGTCCTGGCGCGGATACGCAACGCCGGCACCATCCTTTTGGGCCAGCGGACGACCTTCACCTTCGGCGACTTCTCCCTGGGGCCGACCAACGTCATTCCCACCGGCGGCTTCGCCAAAGTCCAATCCCCCGTATCCGTCCATGATTTCCTGAAACACAACTCTGTGGGCTACGTCCTCGACCGTGCCGGTTTTGATGCCCTGGCCGAGGGCAGCGCGACCTTTGCCGAGTACGAGGGTTTCCCCGCTCATGCCATGGCCGTGCGAAAGAGAAACGGGGCAACGAGTTGACAAGTCAACAAGGAACGAGGCCTTGTTGTCTCATTGCCAAGAACGTTGAAAGGTAGTATAATGAATAGGCAAGAGAAACTACAACTGGGGAAGAGCGATGATCAAGCATGAAATCACTAGGTTGATCGAGAAAGCCATCCGCAAAGCCCAAAGGAAGGGCGACCTGCCTTCTTTTGCCGTCCCTGAGATACCTTTGGAGCACCCCAGACAGGCTGAACACGGCGACTACGCCACGCCCATCTGTCTGCAATTGGCCAACCTGGCCCGCATGGCTCCCATCAAGATAGCCAACATCGTCGTCAAGCATCTGCCGGAGACAGACTATTTGGGCAAGATCGAGATTGCCCATCCTGGCTACATCGACTTCGCCCTGGACGATGCCTGGCTGGCTCAGCAGGTGGAGACGATCCTGGCGGCTGGCGAGGACTATGGCAACATTGACATCGGCCAGGGCAAAAAGGTGCAGGTGGAGTACGGCAGCGCCAATCCCACTGGCCCGCTGCACGTGGGCAGCGGGCGCAACGTGGTGTTGGGCGATAGCCTGGCCAACGTGCTGGAGGCGGCTGGCTATGAAGTCCAGCGGGAGTACTACGTCAACGACGCCGGCTCGCAGATGCTACTTTTCAACGAGACCCTCTACGCTCGCTATGCTCAGGCTCTCGGCTGCGAGGGCCCTATTCCTGAAAAAGGTTATCGTGGAACTTACCTGGCCGAGTGGGGGCAAGAGATCGCCAAGGAGGAGGGCGACAAGTACCTGAACATGCCCCAGGCTGAGGCGGTTGCGGCCATCGGCAAGGTGGGGCTGGCCAAGGCGCTGGGCTGCATTGAAGGCGACGTGGAGCTATTGGGCATCCATTACGATCGCTGGTATTCGGAGCAGAGCCTCTACGACGATGGCTACTTCGCCAAGATCATGACCCTCCTCCGACAGAGCGGGCACATCGTCGAGCGAGAGGGGGCGGTATGGTTCACGGCTACTGACTTGGGCGGGGACAAGGACGAGGTGATTATTCGTTCCGACGGCCAGCCGGGCTATTTCGCTTCGGACATCGCCTATCATTACAACAAGTTCGTGGCGCGGGGCTTCGATTGGGTCATTGATATCTGGGGCGCGGATCATCAGGGCCATGTCCCTCGGATGAAGGCCATGATGCGGGCACTGGGATTGGACCCGGAGAAGCTGACCCTGCTCATCTATCAGTTGGTCACTCTCAAGCGCGGAGGCGAGGTGGTGCGCCTCTCCAGGCGCACTGGTGACATCATCACCCTGCGGGAGGTCATTGAGGACGTGGGCCCTGATGCGGTGCGCTTCTTCCTCCTGTCGCGCGCTGCGGACAGTCAGATGGACTTCGACCTGGACCTGGCCGTGGAGCAGTCGGCCGAGAACCCCGTTTACTACGTCCAGTACGGCCACGCCCGCATCGCCAGCATCCTGCGGTACGCCAGGCAGCCGGTTCCCGATTTCGCAGATGGTGACGTATCGCTGTTGCGGCATCCCGCGGGATTGGCCCTCATCCGCCACATGCTGCTGTTGCCCGAGGTGGTGGAGCAAGCAGCCGAGAACCTGGCCCCTCACTACCTGACCTACTATGCCCAGGAACTGGCCAGCGCGTTTCATTCCTTTTACAAAGAGTGTCGCGTCGTCTCCTCCGACCCGGCCGAGACCGAATTGAACAAAGCTCGTCTCAAACTGGTTTCCGCGGCCAAGGTCGTGTTGGCCAAAACGTTGAGACTGATGGGCATGACTGCGCCGGAGAGGATGTGAGCAGTAGTTTGACAACTCCAGGTCTTCGCAGTATAATCAGAGTTAGCCTGCACAGGTTGATGCCGAAGTCTGATCAGCACTGAAACAGGAATGCTCGAAGAGAAGAGAACTATGCCTGTTGTATTACGAATCAAGGGCTACCGATTCTGGTTTTACGAAGCAGACCTCGATGAACCGCCACATGTCCATGTGGGAAAAGAAGGCAAGGAAGCAAAGTATTGGATCATTCCTGTTGCGTTGGCAAAGTCGAGAAGATTTCGAAATCATGAACTGAGCGAGATTGAAAGAATTCTGGCAGAATATCGAGGTGACATCTTGGAAGTGTGGCGAAAGGAGCAGGGGAGACGTGGTCACCGCCAGGGCTAGAATTAAGACGCATGAGGATTATGTCTCTATCATACCCATTGTCATTCCAGACCTTGATGAGGTGAGGAAGTTTGCGGCCAGGTTGCACGCTAAAGGAAAGCCTTGGAGAGGTGAGGCATTTGGCTGGCCCGCGGAATATAACCCTGAACGACCAGAGCCCCCACTTGATTCCAAGATGACTTTCACACCTGCGGATTTCTGCATCGGACAGAGTGGTATCTGGTTCTTTTCGCTCATGTGGGAGTACGGGAAAGATACTGAGCCAGTAGAGTTCTTAGATGACAGAAACATTTTGGCGGGAGCAATCAAAGTCCTAGAGAGTATAGGCTAATACGTCACGGCAGCAGATGGCGGCTACCTACGCGGCAATCCACCGTAACAGCCGGTGACATTGTTGGATGGTGTTTTGCCTGCCCTGCCGCCGCTGAGTTAGTATTCGTTGAAGGGCGAATAGCTCAGTTGGATAGAGCGCTTCCCTTACAAGGAAGAGGTCACAGGTTCAAGTCCTGTTTCGCCCACCTTTCAAAAGAAGAAAAGGTTCTGGCGAACCGTCTGCCAGAACCTTTTGCTTTGCGAATCATCTGGTGATGTGGACTTCTAGGCCCTGCGCCTTCTGCCCAGCGCAACCGTGAAAGTGAAGAGCGCAACCAGTGACGCCAGCCCCAGCCACGGCGCCACCAGCTCCAGCCTGTTCACTGGCAGGATGACCCCACCGACGGGAGTGCAAGCGTCGCCCACCCCGTCGCCATCGCTGTCTTTCTGATCGGGATTATAGACTTCAGGACAGTTGTCGCAGGCGTCACCCACCCCGTCGCCATCACCATCGGCCTGATCCGGATTCGGCACCAGGGGACAGTTGTCCCCGCCGTCGTAAACGCCGTCGCCGTCGCTGTCAGGTACCCCCAGATCAACCTCCCACCGATCGCCGTTGCTGGTCCAGATAGGATCATCCGGCCCCAGTGCCACCGCCGGCAAACCGTTGATGGTGAAGCTGATGAGATCCCCCGGATCGGCCCTGTCATCCTCAGAGCTGATGTCGTCGTCGCGAAGACAGGGTAAGTAGCCGTATTTGCCTGCCTCGACGACGGTGTACTGACCGCATTGCACGCCCTGGGGATCAAAGGCTGCAACCACAGCATCAACAGGGACAGGCTCACCCAGATACCAACTGTTGGTGCTGAAGAAGTTCACCCACTCAGGGCCGGGGTCGCTGCTAACCTGGATCGAACTGTAGGCCAGCGTCAAGACCAGCACGAGCAAGCTGATGAGTCCGACCGTCCGTGCTGTCACGCGCGTTTTCATGTCGTGCTCCTCCCTCTGCCCTGCGTTGACCTACGGTGAACAGACCTCCCCCCAGTGAGCCGCCACCTGCATGATGTCCACGATGTCAATGTCGCCGTCGCCATCGAGGTCGCAGCGGGCATCATAACATTCATCCCCACGCTGGCAGAGCCATCTGCTGGCCACCATCATGATGTCCACGATGTCCACGTCGCAGTCGCAGTCCAGGTCGCCGAACAAGGGGCAGGAGACCTCCAGCTCTACGTGGAGTCGCTCGCCCGACCCAACCCACACGGGCTGGTCTGGCCCCAATGGAACAGCCGGTTGACCATTGATGGTCAAGGTGATTGTGTCGCCAGATATTGCTCCCTCGTCCAGCTCGGTCAGGGGGTCGTCGCCGTAGACCGCCATCAGGTACCAGCCGCTCAGGGTCACCTCGGTGCGGCCAGCCAGCACGCCGCTGGGATCGTAGGCGCAGACCACGGCCCCCACCGGCAGGGGTTGGCCGCCCAGGGTGGACTGCTCGCCCAGGAAGTCAACGAACCAGGGCGTCGGGTGCAACTCATCCGCTGAATTGGCAGCCTGCACAGTTGCGAGCAGGCAGGCAAAGCATAGCAGCAACATCCAAAGGCGACGCATGCTACAAATCTTTAAGGAGGGATAAATGGCCAAGGCAGGCGGCATCTTTCTCCGCGAATCGTCTGGATTATTTTAGCACGTCCACTGGCTTCTGTCAAGGATGATTTGAAGCTTGGGTCTGGTCTTCGGCGAACTTATCACCCACGATGCGCAAGGTAGGCGATATACCGGCCTTCGCCTTGACCCAGTACCCGTGTTCCCCATCCATGTCCTTCAGCGTGTTCACCGCCGGCGGCAGGTCGGGGTAATAGGACTGGGCCTCGCCGTCGAAGCCCTGGACGACCACGTAGGCGCCACTGATGGGGATCTGCACCACGCTGGCGTCGGTGGTGAAGGGGTTGACGTAGGTGGACATCAGATTCCAGGACTCGACCAGGGGCACGTCCAGAATGGTGACAGTCTGCTGCGTGTCGGACGGAACGGTGCACAGGTCCAGTGGTGCAGCGCCAGTGCCAGCGTCGTTGAGGGCGATCTTGAGGTCGTAGTCGCCAGGGAGGGCCGGCTCCCAGACGATGGTGATCGTCTCCGACAGGCCGTCCGGCACGCCACCGCCGCCGGTGTTGTTCACCCGCGCTTCGATGCGAATGGAGTCACTGGGTTCGGCGGTGAGGAAGGTAGTCGTCAGGGCGGGGTTCAGACATTCCACGGCTTGCACCTGGAAGGGGCCTCCTAAGGTGATGTTGCCGGCCTGGTCGGTGGCCTCCACCCGCCGCGTGTATTCTCCTGTGACCCAGGTGTCGAAGTCGGGGGCGTACTGCCAGTTAGCCCCATCCCACTGCGCGGCTTCTCGGAAGGAGCTTCCATCGGGGGCATACGCGATGACTTCCAGGCTGCTCAGCCCGCAGCCGTCGCCCGCAGTGCCCTCCAGGACGCTGGGATCGGCCGGATCGTGCAGCGAGACTTCCGCCAGCGTGTGGGTGACATCCATCGTGGGCGGCACGTTGTCCACGGTGACCGTGCCCAAGACGCTGATGGTCACGTTGCCGGCACTGTCGGTGGCGCGCGCCCGCACTGTATGCGCCACACAGTCCTCTGACGGCAAACCCCAGGTGTAGTTCCAGTTCTGAGTGCCACTCGCGTCGGGCGAGTACACCTGACCCGACCGCCAGGTGGCGCTCTCGCCGTCAAGCTGCACTTCCACCTGAGCCACCTCGCCCTCGCTGTCGAAGACCGTGCCGCCAAAAGTAGCACAGCTTCCGGTGAGATATGGGGGCAGATCCGGGGTCAGGGTTGGTATGTTGGTGTCAATGTTGAAGGTCTCCAAAGCCTGACCGATGTAGCCGCAGGTGTCAGCAGCCCGCACCCCGATCTCTACCTGGATGGCGAGATGGTCATGCGAGGGGGCCGGTGGGATGACGTTTGACTTCGATTTTCGCCGACTTTGCTTTCATCCCCACCGATCTTTGAGCACATGAAGGCCGTTCAGGAAGTAGCCTCCACTTCGGCACCGTCGTCATCACCGAGGGCGGCCTGGAATTGATCACCTGTTATCCCCGCGACCTGGAGAGTCTGACGATACCGGTTTGAGGTCCACCAGGCCGCGCCGCAGAGCGGTGACCACAGCGTGCGTGCGATCGTTGGCCTGGAGCTTGGCGATGATGTTGCTGACGTAATTCTTGACCGTCCCCTCGGTCAGGTGCAGCCGGGCGCCGATCTCTTTGTTGGACAGCCCCTCCACCAGCAGGTTGAGCACATCCTCCTCGCGGGGGGTGAGAGGTTCGATGATGAGGTCATCGGGTAGCGCTTGAGCAGGGCGAACCAGCGGCTGGGCCGCCAACCGCTGGAACTCGTTCAGCACTTTGCGTGCCACGCTGGGGTCAATCCGCGATTCTCCCCGCATCACGCCCCGGATAGCCTCCACCAGCGTCTCGCTGGCAGCATCCTTTAGAAGATAGCCCTTGGCCCCGGCTTTGATCCCCTCGAAGACCAGATCGTCGGTGTCGTAGGTGGTGAGGATGATGACCTGGGTATCGGGCAGTTCCGCGCTGATGCGCCGCGTGGCTGGGATACCTCCCAGCCGCGGCATCTTCAGGTCCATGAGCACCACGTCAGGCCGCAGGGCGCGGGCCAGGGCCAGCGCCTCTTTCCCGTCGCCGGCCTGACCCACCACCTCGATGCCTGGCGCATACCTGAGGATCGTGCTCAGTCCCTGACGGACGATCTCCTGGTCGTCTACCAGCAGAACGCGGATCGAACTCACTCTACGTCGCCTCTCCAGCGAGAACCCCCTGCGAAGCCGAAAGCGTCTCCGTCCACTGGAAGCTGTCTATCGCCCAAGCTATTCACAGCTTTCGCAAGGGTGACCTAAGAAAATCCTGTGCAAATTATACCACCTAGAACGGAGCACGTCAAAAGGGAGCACGGACTTGAGCCGCGCTCCCTTTTCCACTGCTCGTATGCAGTTACCGTCCGGCTGATGGTTCGCCGGGCATATCTTGAGCCCCCCGGCTTCGCTCC
>CAYNWI010000054.1:9367-12293 GCA_964400825.1 uncultured Anaerolineae bacterium
TTACCGTCCGGCTGATGGTTCGCCGGGCATATCTTGAGCCCCCCGGCTTCGCTCCGGGTAGACTCTATGATCCCCAAGCAGGGCTACCGCAGTATAACCAATGATGCCAAAATCGCCAGGTTGATAAGAAGACCAATCCCCCCTTTAGCATCCAGCATCTTCATCTCTCCATCCCAGAAGAGAATGATGAGAATTGCAGAAACTGCAGCCGCACCAACGACCACCGGCCGCCACCAACTTTGCCCCGTTAGTAATCCTATCCCACCAGCAACGAAACCAATAGCAATCAAGACGTAGGAAACACTCGCCAGCGTTCTTGTTACCTCATCTCCAAGAAGCTTTGAGAATGCCCACGATCCATCCGGCCAGGCCATCTCGGGTCGAAGCTCGAAGAGCCGCCTGCTGTGTCCGGAGTACAACAGATAGACTAGACCGTGCAATACGATGAATAGGCCAGTTATGAATCTCAACATGGAATTGCTCCTTTCTCTTGAGAACAGTTTAGAGCGAAGATCATCTAGCTATCGCGCCTGATCCGCGCTCCGCCACCACGCAAAGGTTGCCACAGCGCCGGCGATGAAAGCCAGCAATACCATAATGTAGCTATGCACCACAATCGGCTCGGTGCGCGGCCCATTCAAACTACCTAACAGTCCCGGCACTGACCAGGGGAACCAATCCCCCCAACCCAGCACACCGGCGATTTGGGCCGAGGCCATCGTGATAAAGGCCCAACCAAGCGGTGGTAAGTAGCCGCGTCCCACGCTGGCAAACAAAGCGACAAATGGCATGAGCATGAAGGTCAGGAGGGCGATGAGCATAAGGGACCAAAATGATGTCCACACCAATTCGGGAGACCAGCCTGGAATACCAACGACCGCTCCCATACCAAGCCCAATCACAAAGACCATGAGGGTGAGTCTCAGTATCCAAAGCGCCGTCAATACAAACTTTGCGCCGACGATCACCCCGCGCGGGGTGGGCAGGGCGAGCAATTCCTTCGCGGTGTGATCGGAGTACTCGCGTCCAAAAACCCAGGCCGTAATGAACGCGAACAGAATGGCTCCCCCAATAGCAGTTCCCATCAAGAGCACCTGGAAGTACGTCGGCCAATCGGCCACCGCCGCGGTAATCTGGGCTTTCACGCTGATCAATCCCATCGCACGCGCTCGCTCGGGATCTTTCAAGATAAACATGAATAGTCCGTCTATGATGGGAAAGAACGAAAATCCGGCGGCTGTCAATAGAGACACTTTGGAGCGGCGCGCTTTGAGCGTCTCGGCCCAAAAAGCGGAAAGAAAAGCGTTCATACTTTTTCTCCCGTCAATCGCAGGAAGTAATCTTCGAGATTCTCTTGTTCCACAGCCAGTCTGGTTGGAGGTGTCCCCGCGTTGACAAGAAGGGTTGCCACCTCATCCGGCGCGTCGATGGCGCGCGCTTCGTTCAAGAAAATCGTGCTTTCGTTTGCTTTCACGGCAAAGCCGGCTTGGGTAAGCGCGCCTTGTGCGGCTTCAAGATTGCGTGTTTTGATTTCCAAGCGCCGCGACCGTAATTCTTCCAGCTTTTCCGTATCGAGTTCCTCGAGCAAACGACCCTCGTGGATGATGCCGATGCGTGTAGCGAGGCGGTCCACCTCCGTGAGGATGTGGCTCGACATGAACACGGTCACGCCTTTCTCGCGGGCGAGGCTCGTCAGCAGTTCACGGATCTCCACCACGCCCGCTGGGTCGAGTCCATTGGCGGGTTCGTCGAGGATGAGCAACTCGGGCTCGTGCAACAACGCGCGCGCCAGCCCCAGGCGTTGGAGATTGCCCGTCGAAAGCCCGCCCGCTTTTCGATCCGCGTAATGGGCGAGATCCAGGCGCTCGATGACACGGGATGTGGCGTTTATGTCCGAAATCCCTTGCAGTCGGCGGGCGATCTCCAGGTTTTCCCGGACGGTCAATTCAGGATAGGCGGCAGGCCTCTCGACCAGATGGCCCACATGCCGCCATGGCCCGCGTCCGTATGGCCCGACAGTCTGTCCCAGCACTTTGACCGACCCCGTACTTGGACGGATCATGCCTAACAAAGCACGGATGGTAGTGGTCTTACCCGCGCCGTTCAGGCCAAGGAAGCCATAGATCTCCCCCGGCTCCACGCGCAGATCGACCGAGTCCACGGCACGCACTTGGCCGAAGGATTTTGATAACCCATTTGTTTCGATTGCAAAACCCATACTGCACCTTCAAACCATGCAACTCTGTTGTGGTTGCCCAACGCCGCCATTGGGCCGCCTAACTATTTCTTAAGGGTTCACTTTATGTTACGGGCTGCTGGTTTGCACCTCATCCTCGGAGGGATACAACGCTTCAGCACCTCCAGTCACCCAGAAGCACTGGGTGACTGCTACGTGGCCTGCTGGTAGTTGCCACGACCGGACTCCCACCGGTTTGCGGACGACAGCTTTCAGGACACACCAGCGAGTTGTTATGTTGCTTCCTTGCATCTGCAAAATCCACCTATCATCTCATACAGGCAATGTTGGCAGATGTCACACTCAACCTGAGTTCCATCCCCAAACACAGAAGCGTAACCGCCGCAAAAGCTGATATGGTGAAACTCCTGCACTTCGAAATCGCCTGCATCATACTCTTTTCCACATTTGTCGCATTTGACAGAGGAGATCTCTTCGGTAGTTCTTGTGACCTTCTTGTATTTAATCATGCCTTATCCTCAGCAACCCTTTCTCCCCTTGCACTCCCATGCCTGTCCTGAGCCCGTCGAAGGATTTGATAGCCAGTCTCCCGCAGTAGGGTAGTGCTGTCACTCCTCCACCTGGAGGGTAGGGGTTGACAAGTCGCCTAGCGACCTATCGCACCTACATGGACACACAGTTGTAAAAGCTCGAACAAATTAACCTGCGAACTTTCCCGCTCATCCCCCA
>CAYNWI010000055.1:0-1763 GCA_964400825.1 uncultured Anaerolineae bacterium
GCGGTCTCGTCATCCATATACTGTCGGTTATTCATGCCCATCAATTCATCTTCGGAGTATCCATGAAGTCTGCACAACGAATCATTAAAGAAGGTTAAGTTCCCAGCAAGATCAACCTCGTAATAGCTGTCTTCGATGCTCTCCAGGATCGTTCGGTATTTCTCCTCGCTCTCCCGCAGCGCCTCCTCCGCCCGCTTGCGCTCGGCCAGTTCTTGCTGAGCCGTCGCGTACAGCCGCGCGTTTTCGATGGCGATGGCTACCTGGTTGGCAAAGGTAGTCAGCAAAGGCAGTTGACCATCAAGAGCATGGGGGCGCACGCTGTGCAGATAAAGCACGCCCAGCAGGCGCCCCTTGACCATCAACGGCAAGCCAACGCCCGACTTGATGCCAGCCTCCACAATGGGCCGATTGACAAAGCGCGGCGCTCCTTCGCCCAGATCGGGGCTTATGGCACCATCCTCACCGATTTCACCAATGACCACCGCCTGACGCGAACGGACGATCCAACTGGTGAGGCCCTCCTCCCTGACGCGGTACTCTATGGCCGTTACGCCCGGCAGGTTCTCGGCGCTCTGGCCTATGTGGCCGGCTTCATCCATCAGTACCACGGTGGTATAATCCGAGACCACCACCTCGCCGGCCAGCGACACAATCTCAGCCAACACCTGGTCGAGTTCGAGAGAGGCGGTCACGGCCTGAGACGCCTGGCTCAGGGCGGCCAAGTACTCCATCCTGCGCTTCAGCGCCTCCTCCGCCTGCTGGCGCTCGGTGATCCCTAAGCGAAGCTGCTCATTGATCGCTTTCAGCGCGGCGGTGCGCTCCTCTACCATCTCTTCCAGCCGCTCAGAGTACTCCTTCAGCGCCTCTTCTGCCCGCTTGCGGTCGGTGATGTCCTGTACAACGACCACTGTGGAACCGACTGCCTCTCCCTTCCACGGCTGGACCCGGACGAGGACATGACGTTTCAAGACTTCGTCATAGGCTTCGCATTGGGCAGGCTGACCCCGCATTGCCCCCTCCCACGCCTGTTTCCAGAAGGAGTCGAAATAGCAGGAAACATCCATGCAATCAGGATGTAGAAGCTCATGGACTTCCTGGCCCTTCACATCCACCACCCACCCCAGGTTCCAGGTCTCCACAGTCCGGTTGGCCCGGATAATGCGCCCTCGATCATCTATCAGGCAAATAAGTTCAGGGAGCGAATCGGCCGTAGATTCCCATTCCTCTTTTGCCTGCTCGGTCTTTTCCATGAGTTCTTTGAGCGCCTCCTCCGCCCGCTTGCGCTCGGCGAGCTCCCACTTCACCTGTTCGCCCAGGTCATGCAACCGCCCGACCACAGAGCCGATCAGCAGTATGAGAACAGAGCCGAACAGACCTCCTGAGGCCATCATCTCCCAGGCCGTGCCCGTGACCAGGGCTGTAAGCAACATGTTCAGTGGAAAAGTCAGCAGGCCAGTGAGCAAGCCGACCCGCATCCCAAAGAGCCAACACGTCACAACCACTGGCAGTATGGCCAGCGCGGCCACTATTTGCCCCACCAAGCGGTAGAGGGGGATGAACACCAACACGTACGCGACCCAGGCCCCCAGGGTGAGGATCGCCCTGCTACTTAAAACCCATTTTGTCCTGGACATCGTCCTACCATCCCGTTCCTCTGGCTAATAGCTGATGGCTGATGGCTGATAGCTTCCGTCATCTACTACCGGCTATCTGCCATCCGCCATCTGCCATTCGCCATCTGCCATTCGCTATCTGCCGGCCGG
>CAYNWI010000055.1:1863-8430 GCA_964400825.1 uncultured Anaerolineae bacterium
ATCTGCCATCCGCCATCTGCCATTCGCCATCTGCCATTCGCTATCTGCCGGCCGGCTTCAACTTCAGGTCAGCGTACAGGGCGTCGAAGTCGAAACGCTCATTGAGCATCTCCTGGAAACGCTGCACCTGTTTTTCGTGATGGAGGCGGGTCTTGCCGAAGAATTGCTCGACGATCTCCACTGTGGTCAGAGTGTCCTGTTTGGCCAAGATCACCGGCACCCCCACTTCCTCGGCTCGGCCCAGGATGAGGGGGCTGGGGTAGAGGTTGCCCGTCAGGATGAGGCACTTGGTCGAGGTCTCCAGAGCCGCCAGTTGGATGTCGGAGCGGTCGCCGCCGGTGATGACGGCCTTGTTGGGTTTGCGGCGGAAGTAGGCCAAAGCCGAATCCACGTTCATAGCTCCAACCATCAGATACTCCACCAACTCCTCGCTTGCTTCGGGAGAACATAGGATTTCAGCGCCCAGACAGTCAGCCAGTTGGCCCACGTTGATGGCCATGAGCAGCCTCTCCTGGGGCAGGATGGCGAAAACCTTGACCCCCCGTTCCTCCAGATAAGGCTTGACCATCTCCTGAACAAAGCGCATCCGTTGGCGCGGCACGGCGTTGATGACGATTCCGAGCATGGAATCCCCAAACAACACTTTGGCTCCCAGGGCATCGTCCACCACCAGGTCGCTGGTGTACTTGATCACCACCAGCTCTCTAGCCTTCAGGAGGTCAGCGACCAGGGGTGCGGACAGGCCAACGAGGGAACCCTCCATGCAGTGAGCTCCCCCTTCCATGATAACCACGTCCTTCCCCTGGGCAACCTGGGCGTAGGCCTTCTCGAATCGAGCCACGAAGTTGGCCTCCTCTTCGCCCCTCAATATGCCCTCCACCACCTTAGGCGTCAAGGCGATGGGAGCGATAGCTTCCAGGGGTTCGGCCAGATCGAAGGTCTGCCGAATGAACTGGGCGTCCTCGTCAACGACCCGCCCGGCCACCTTCCTGGCCGTGGTGCTCACCGGCTTCATGTAGCCGATGACAAAACCGTCGCGCCTGAACCTCTTTCCCAGGCCGATGCAAAGAGCAGTCTTGCCCGAGAACGTCTCCATTGAAGTTACGTACAGCGTGTTCATCCGTTACCTCCCCTTTTTTAATAAGCGTCACTCGCTGCTTGATTTGGCTCTCAGATATCACCTGTCATCTGCGCTAAGCACCAGCCGCATGTCAACGCCCACCACTCCGCGGCCAGCCTCGAAGACCATGAGCGGATTGATGTCCATCTCCATGATCTCAGGAAAGTCGGTCACCAACTGCGACAGCCGCAGCAAAGTATCAATTATGGCCTCCGTGTCCGAGGGTCGCTCGCCCCGCACGCCCTTGAGCAGGCTGTAAGCGCGGATCTCCGTGATCATCTCCTCGGCCTCCTGGCGGGAGAAGGGCGCTATGCGGAAGGCCACGTCCTTGAGGGCCTCAACGTAGATCCCGCCCAGGCCGAACATCATCAGGGGGCCGAACTGGGGGTCGCAGTTCATACCCACGATGATCTCTTTTCCCCCCTTAATCATCTCCTGCACCAAACAGCCCCAGATCTCGGCGTCGGGCATGTAGCGGGTGGCCCGGTAGACCAACAGGTCGAAGGCATCCCGCACGTCGGTGGCATCGGAGAGACCCAGCTTGACGCCGCCGACGTCGGTCTTGTGGAGGATGTCCGGAGAGGCGATCTTCATCACCAGCGGATAGCCGATCTCCTCGGCGAACTCTACCGCCTCCTCCGCCGTGGTGGCCAGTTTGGACGCGGGGATGCGAATGCCGTAGGCTTGCATTATGTCCCGCGCCTCGGCGTCGCCGATGGTCTGCCGACCGTCGGCCCGCACCTGGTCGAAGATGCGCCTCACTCTCTCCCGATCAACGTCAAATTCCTCGATCTCTCGCGGAGGACGCTCCAGCCAGTGCCGGTAGCCCAGCATGGCCTTCAGCGCTCCCACCGCCCGCTCAGGAAAGGAATAGTTGGGCACCCTGTGCTCGTTGAGCACTTTGATCCCCACGCCGACCCTGGCCTCTCCCATGAAGCAGCCCAGAACAGGCTTGTCGTAGCCAGCGGCGATCCGACCCACCGCTTCGGCAGTCTCCTCGATCTTGGTCATCACCTGGGGGGTAAGGATGAAGATGACGCCGTCCACGCCTTCGTCTTTGAGAGCAGCCTCCAGGGCCAGGACGTAGCGGTCGGTCGGGGCATCTCCCAGGACGTCTATCGGATTGTAGATGTTGGCGGCAGCGGGGAGGTTGTCCCGCAGGACGTCAATCGTCTCCCGGCTCAACGAAGCCAGCGAGAGCTCTCCCCGTTCCAGGGCATCGGTAGCCATCACCCCCGGCCCGCCGGCGTTGGTGACGATGGCGATGTGACCCCCTCGGAGCACTGGCTGGTAGGCGAAGGCCAGCGAGTAGTCGAACAGGCTCTCGATGGACTCGGCCCTGAGCACCCCGCTCTGGCGGAAAGCGGCCTCGTAAGCCCGCGCCGATCCCGCCAGCGAGCCAGTGTGGGAGGAGACGGCCCGCGAACCCGCATCGGTGGAGCCGGACTTCACGGCGATGACCGGGATACGGCGGGTGACCCTGCGGGCAACCTCCATGAACTTCCTGCCTTCGGAGAGACCCTCTATGTAAGTGAGAATGACTCTGGAATGGGGATCGTCCTCCCAGGCCGCCAACAGGTCAACCTCGTCCACGTCGGCCTTGTTGCCCAGGCTCACGAAGCGCGAGAAGCCGATCTCAGCAGCCAGGGCCCAATCGAGGATGGCGGTGCAAAGGGCGCCCGATTGGGACATGAAGGCGATCTCTCCTTGGGGAGGCATCCCGGCGGCGAAGGAGGCATCGAGCGGACAGATAGTGTCTATGATCCCCAGGCAATTGGGGCCAACGAGCCGCATCCCGTATCGTTGGGCGATAGCCACCAGTTCCCGCTCCATCCTCACCCCCTCCAGGCCGGCCTCGCGGAAGCCCGCGCTGATGATGATGCTCCCCTTGACGCCCTTCTGGCCACATTCCTCCAGCGCAGCGGAAACGTACTTGTTAGGGATAACGATGACCGCCAAATCTATGGGGTCCGGCACATCCAAGACGCTGGGGTAACACTTAAGTCCCAGTATCTCATCGGCCTTAGGGTTGATGGGATAGACCTGGCCTGCATAGCCATGTTCGATGATGTTCGATAGCACCCCATGACCCAGTTTCTCTTTGTCGCGAGAGGCGCCAATTACAGCCACCGCTTGCGGACAGGAAAACATTTCTAGCATGTCCATCTCCGTACTGACGTTTGACGTTTCACTTTCACAATGATATAACACAACTTCAAAAATGGCAAATCCAAACAGCAAGTCGGCCTTGACAGAAACCAGCGGAAGTGCTAGAATAACTCCGACGATTAGCGGAGGGGAAAAATGCAAAAACCAGCCAAGACGATCTACCTGGACCACGCCGCCACCACCGCCGTTGATCCGCGGGTGGTGGAGGCCATGCTCCCCTATTTTAGCCACCAGTACGGCAATGCCTCCAGCATCTACAGGCTGGGACAAGAATCCGCTCAGACCATTGACCAAGCCCGGCGCACAGTGGCCGATTTCCTGGGTTGCCAGCCCAGAGAGGTGACTTTCACCAGTTGCGGCACCGAGAGCGATAACCTGGCCCTGCGCGGCGTGGGTTGGGCGCGGCGCAACCTGGGAAAAGGCAACCACATCATCACCTCTTCCATCGAGCACCACGCCGTGAGCCATACCTGCGAGCAACTGAAGAAGCACTTCGGCTTCGAGATCACCTACCTGCCCGTGGACAAGTACGGCCTGGTGGATCCCGACGACGTTGGCCGGGCCATCAAGGACAACACCATCCTCATCAGCATCATGTACGCCAACAACGAAGTGGGCACCATCGAGCCTATCGCCGAAATCGGCCAGATCGCTAAAGAAAAGGGCGTCCCTTTCCACACTGATGCCGTGCAAGCTGGTGGCGTTCTGAGCCTGGACGTAGACGAGTTGAACGTTGACCTCCTGTCCCTCTCGGCGCACAAATTCTACGGCCCAAAGGGGATCGGCGTGCTCTACGCGCGGAAAGGCGTATCCCTGCTGCCGACGCAGACCGGCGGTGCCCACGAGCGCAACCGCCGGGCCGGCACGGAGAACGTGCCCTACATCGTCGGGTTAGCCACCGCGCTGAAGATAGCCTACGAAGAGCTGGAGGCCAACAATCAGCGCATCGCCGCCCTGCGGGATCGCCTGATCGAGGGCGTTCTGGAGAGCATCGTCGAGGTAGAGCTTACCGGCCATCCCACGAACCGCCTGCCCAACAACGCCAGCTTCGTCTTCAAGTACATCGAAGGGGAATCCATGCTGCTTAATCTGGACCTGGCGGGGGTCTGTGCTTCCAGCGGCTCGGCCTGTACCTCGGCCTCTCTGGAGCCCTCCCACGTGCTACTGGCCCTGGGCATCCCTCCTGAGGTAGCCCACGGCAACCTGCGCCTGACCCTGGGCAGGGAGAACACCGAGGAGGACATTAACCACGTGTTGGAGGTGCTACCCGGTATCGTTCAGAAACTGCGGGACATGAGCCCGCTGTATGAGAAGTAACGAGTTAATGAGGCAATAAGGAGAAAGGAGAACACCGAGACATTGAAAGTAGAGACTGAGAGACTAGAAAACTGCCAGATGGCCTTGACCATCGAGGTTGACGAGGAACGGACCAAGCAGGCCCTGCGCAATGCTGCCCGACGCATCTCGCGACAGGCCAAGATTCCAGGCTACCGCCCCGGCAAAGCACCCTACAACGTCGTGGCGCGCTATTTGGGCAAGGAGATCTTATACGACGAAGTGCTGGATAAGTTGGGAAAGGCCGTTTATAAAGAGGCCCTAGATGAAGCAGGCTTCGAGCCCTTCGGCCAGGCGCAACTCACCGATTACGAAACCGACCCCCTGGTGCTGAAGATGGTGGTGCCCCTGGCTCCGGTGGTTGAACTGGGCAACTACCGGCAGATGCGACTAGAGGCCGACGAGGAGACAATCAGAACAGAGGAAGAGGTGAACAAAGCCCTCATAAAAATCCAGGAGCAAAACGCCTTCTGGGAGCCTGTGAAACGACCCGCTCAATGGGGCGATCTGGCTATAGTGGACATCGGGGGCACGGTTAAAGGAGAGCCAGTTATTGGAAACGAGGGGCGGGAGCTGATCCTGCAGGCCGATTCCCCTTATCCCCTGCCCGGCTTCAGTGACCAACTTCTGGGCATGGCCGTCAACGAACAGCGAGAGTTCACCCTGACCTACCCCGAAGATTCAGAGAACAAAGAACTGGCTGGCCAGCCAGCTCACTTCAACGTCCATCTCCAGGATTTGAAAGAGAAAGTAGTGCCTGATATTGACGACGACCTGGCTCGCACCGTTGGCAGCTATGAAACCCTGGAGGATCTCAAAGCCAAATTGCGCCGCGAGCTGCAAGCCAAAGCCGAAGCAGACTTCGCCAATCGAGCCTTGACAGCTTTGGTCGAGAGAGCCGAGATAGAGTTCCCGCCCACGATGCTGGAGAAAGAAATTGATGACTGGCTCGAAGAATTCGACCGGACTCTCAAGCGGCAGAATTTGAACCTCGAGAACTACTTGAAGATAAGAAAACTGACCGAAGAAGAGTTTCGCCAAAAAGAGGTCACACCGCAGGTCGAGGAGAGGCTAAAGCGTTCCCTTGCCCTGGGCAAGTTCGTCGAGTTAGAAGAGCTGGATACCGAATCTTACGGAGTGAAGAAAGCCCTGGAGCACCTGGCAGCCATTGCCAGGGGCGAGTTGGTGGAGGGGGAAGAAGAACCTTCGCCTGATGAGGAGGCTCCCTCCGAGGAAGAAATGGAAAGCACAGAGCAACAGGTTGTAGAGAACGAGCAAGCGTTCAGACCCTTGGGGTTTCCCCAAAACCCCAAGGGTCTCACGAACGAAAGCGAAAGGAGTGAAACACAATGAAATCCCTGATTCCCTACGTCATCGAGAGCACAGGCCGCGGCGAGCGGGTGTACGATATCTATTCCCTGCTTCTCAAGGAGCGAATCATTTTCCTCGGCACGCCCATCAACGATCAGGTGGCTAACGTGATCGTGGCCCAACTGCTTTTCCTGGATCGAGAGGACCCGGAGAAAGAGATCTCCCTCTACATCAACTGCCCTGGCGGTGAGGTATATCCTGGCCTGGCCGTCTACGACGTCATGCAACAGGTACAGGCTCCTATCTCCACATACGCCGTGGGCTGGACGGCCAGCCTGGGCACTGTTCTCCTGGCCGCTGGCATGAAGGGCCGTCGCTACTCCCTGCCCCACGCCACCATTCACATGCACCCCGCTGGCGGCGGAGCACGGGGTTATGCCCCCGACGTGGAGATCCAGGCCCGCGAGTTGCTGCGCATGCAAGACCTGCTCAAAAACCTCCTCTCCCGCCACACGGGGCAGTCGGTGGAGCGAATCACCAGGGACTTCGATCGGGATTACTTCATGAACCCCCAGGAGGCCATCCAGTACGGCATCATTGACGAGGTGCTGATCCCCCGCAAAGAAAAAGTC
>CAYNWI010000055.1:8530-9864 GCA_964400825.1 uncultured Anaerolineae bacterium
AATCCGTCGCAAGCAAAAGATGGATAGAAAGGTGGGCCCAAATGGCCAGGACGCGACAGGACGAGCGATATTGCTCTTTTTGCCGGCGAAGTGAGAACGAGGTCAATCGCCTGATAGCCGGCCCCGAATCAGCCTACATCTGCGACGAGTGTGTTCACTTGTGCAATGAGATACTGGCCGAGGAAGCCCCCGACTCGCCCGAAGAGGAGTTCTTCTTAGAAACGATCCCCCCGCCCAAGGAGATCTACGACCGGCTGAACGCCTACGTGATCGGGCAGGATGACGCCAAGAGAGTGCTTTCGGTGGCGGTGTATAATCACTACAAGCGCATCAACTCCAGAGCCCAGGCCAACGACGTGGAACTGGAGAAGAGTAACATCCTGCTCATCGGGCCTACCGGCTGCGGCAAGACACTGTTGGCCCAAACCCTGGCCAAAACCCTGGACGTTCCCTTCACCATCGCCGATGCCACCGCCCTGACCGAGGCCGGGTACGTGGGCGAGGATGTAGAAAACATCCTGCTGCGCCTGATCCAGGCCGCCGATTACAACCTGCCTCGCGCCAAGAAAGGCATCATCTACATTGACGAGCTCGACAAGAAGGCCCGCAAGACGGGGCACAACCCCTCCATCACCCGCGACGTCTCAGGCGAGGGAGTGCAGCAAGCCCTCCTGAAGATCATCGAAGGCACGATGGCCAACGTCCCTCCCCAGGGCGGTCGGAAGCACCCCCACCAGGAGTTCATCCACCTTGATACCACCGACATCCTCTTTATCTGCGGCGGCACCTTTGACGGCCTGGAGAAGATCGTGGCCCAGCGCATCGGGACAAAAGGGCAGATAGGCTTTTTGCGAGGAGAGACGGCCGAGCTGCAAAAGGAGGAAAAAGAGAGGAGAATCGCCAAGCTCCTTAAACAAGTCGCTCCCGATGACTTGATGAGGTACGGCATGATCCCGGAGATGGTGGGACGTTTGCCGCTGATAGTAAACGTTGACCCCTTGACCAAGCAGGACATGATAGACATCCTGACCCGGCCCAGGAACGCCATCACCAAACAGTTCCGGCGGCTCTTGGCTCTGGACAACGTGGAGCTGATCTTCACCGAAGAGGCGTTGGCTACGGCAGCCGAGGAGGCCATGAAGCACGAAGCCGGTGCCCGGGGCCTGAGGACTATCATGGAGAGAGCCCTTCTGGATGTGATGTACGAGATCCCCTCGCGGCGCGACGTTAAGAAGTGCGTCATCAGCGCCGAGGCCGTCTTAGGCAAGACTCCCCCGCTGCTCCTCACCCAGTCGGAGCGCCCCATCAACCTGAAAGAGACGGCCTGACGCCTC
>CAYNWI010000055.1:9964-12193 GCA_964400825.1 uncultured Anaerolineae bacterium
GGATCTGCTCCCTTTTTGCGTTGAGAGGGGCTAGCCCCTTGCAGCTATGGATAGCTCTTCGTGACCAGGGGCAGATAGATCTTTGTGCCGTAGAGCCAACCCATGATACGCCCCATCATCTCCTCGCGCTCAGTCTGCTCCTTCACTTTCTCGAACGCGAAGCCGAGAAAGACACAGCGGCTGTTGTCCTCACTGAAGCGTACACCCGCTGTGCCCGTTGCCACCCCCGTGTACTCGATGATGGGCAGGGCCAGGGGATCGGCTGGCTCGATGATATCGGGATAGTAACTTTGGATGGTAGAGGAGATACCTTCCAGGATCTCGCCGGCGATGCCCACCACCCCCTTATCACCCCAAGGGGCGTATTGCACGTACTCGATATGGAGGATGTCCGTGAGAAAGGACTGAGGCCACATGCCCTCGGCGATGTAGTCGCCAGTGAGGAGCAGCCGGCCACCGCCATCCAGGTAGTCCGTCACAGCCGTTTGGTCGGTGCTGCTCAATCCCCACTTATCCCAGCCCCCGTACCAGATGGCCACGGGGTAGGATCGCAGAGTAGTCGTGGGCGGTGTGCCGACGTAGTCCGCTGGGAAGAAGTCGTAGCTGGTGTAGCCGTTAGCCTCCAGAGCCTCTGTATAGGTGTCGCGCACATTGGTTCCTGTGTAGTCACTCTCCACCACCAGGATGTCGGCCCCGGTCAGCACGCCGGCCCCGGCGTACCCATAGGTCGTGTAGGCCCAGGGGTGGCTGATAGTTGCCCGGTTGATGATGGGCAGCCCCCGGGTGACCGGGTCCGCCGTAACCTGGAAGGTCACGGTCGTGGAGCCGCCCGCCGCGATGGTGCCCTCCCACTCGATGCGGTCCTGGGCGGCGTTGTAAGTAGCCCCGCCGGTGACGCTATCGGCCACGTAGGTGGCGTAGTCAGGAATGGGGTCTTGCAGGGTGCACCCCACAGCATCGGCGCTCCCCGTGTTGCGCACGACGACGGTGAAGGTGAGGGTATCACCAGGGGAGGCCATCTGAGGGGTCACGTAACTGTACGAACCGGTCAAGACCGGGGCCTCGATGTCCGTCGTCGCCTGACGCCAGTGGCCGATGCCGTTGGTCAGGTCCTCAATGAGAGCGGTGTTGAGGATGGAAGTGTGGTCGTAGAGAGGCGCGTTGACATCCACCTGGAAGGTGATGGTCTGGGAGCCGCCGCCGGGCACGGTGCCGCTCCATTCGATGCGCTTTTCAGTGGCGTTGTAGGTGGCCCCACCGGTAGCGCTGTCGGCCACGTAGGTGGTGTTGGCAGGGATGGTGTCGGTGAGGACGGCGCTGACGGGTGTGGCTTCGGCGTTGTTCAGCACGATGGAGTAGGTCAGGCAGTCGCCGGGGTGGGCCGTTGCCAGGTCCACGTCCTTGGTCGAAGGGGAAAGCCCGAACTCGGTCACGTTCAGAGTCACGGGCACAGTGATTACCGTGCTTACCGAGTCGCTGAGGTCCACCAGCAGGTCGGCAGCGTAGGTCCCTGGTGTCAGGCCTGAGGCGTCGAAGGTCACTGTGACTGGCTGGGACGCCCCTGCAGCCACGGTGCCGGTGACGGGGCTCTCGTCCAGCCAGGGGATACCAGAGACAGCCAGCGCGTATTCGAGCAGGTTTTCCATAGGTGCGCCGCGGCCGCCACCGCCTCCCCACCCGTAGGTCAGGGTGGTGACGATCACCTGGCCCGATCCGTAGGGGTACTGCAACCAGGAGGGGCCACGGGTGTTCTGGAGCACCACCTGACTGCTAGGCGGATAGCCGGCTAGCCAGCCGTGGTCGGTCGAACCCCACGAGTTGAAATCACTGGTCGTCAGCAAACTCCCACCGTAGGGCTGGCCGGTGATGTAGGGGTGTTCAGACAGCAGGATGGTTTCGGAGTTGTGGGTGTATTCTCGATGGTAGTCCGTGCCGGCCGGGTCTATGTCGTCGGCGGAGCCGATGTTGCCGGCGATGTTGATCACCGCCACCCCGCCAGCCTGCACGTAGGCGGCCAGATTGGTCAGGTTCAGGTTCCCGTAGTCATTCCAGTTTGGCTCCAGGTACACCACGCGGTATTGCTCCATCTCTCCCGCCGAGAGGGCTGTGAACTCGGCCTCGGTCACAGTGTCATAGGAGTGGCCGTCGAACAAGGTCTTATCCCTGCCGTGATCCAGCACCAGGAACTCTGTGGCCGGGGCTTGCTCTCGGATCTCGAAGGTGATGGGG
>CAYNWI010000056.1:0-10767 GCA_964400825.1 uncultured Anaerolineae bacterium
CTCACTTAAATACTAATCGAATGTTGGTAAAATCAAGCAGCATCACAGTACCAGTGTCGTCTTCGGTCATCTCGATCACCTCCCGTTACTCTTTTAGAAGCCCCCAAACAAAAAACCCCTCACCCTTGGGGCGAGAGGTTCTACTCACGCGGTTCCACCCAACTTCAACAACAGATTGGGAAACAAACGGATTTGCCAAAATCCACGTGTTTCTTAAATCTGCTGTCCTCTTCCGGCTGATAACGGAGACATCCGTGACTCCATACTCGGTCTCAATGGCCTTTCCGGAGCCCAGCTCGCAGGTGGTTTTCCTCGAGATCGGTGCTGGAGGGACTTGCAGTCAACGGCCCCTCCTCCCTGAAGCCCTACTCTCAAGTACTCGTCCTGGTCATCGCTTTTAATCCTACAATATCAAATTAAGCCCTACAGATGTGCCAAGTCGATCGAACGTTCTCAAAGTAGTTTCTTGAACTCCTCAACCATCATCCCCGCATCCTTAATGATTCCGCCCATTGTGAATGCATTGATTGGATTTGCCCGAGGAATGATGATGATTCGCTCCCCATCGGTCATGGAAATATGCTTACCTTCGCGCACTACCCAGAAACCTGCTTTTTCAAAGGCTTTAACTGCCCGGCGATGAGAGATACCTGGAAGTTTTGGCTAACTACGCTGGTACTTCAACAAGACGAAAGGTCTTGCCCCTCGTAAGTTCTTCAACCGTTACCAGGTACGTTTCTATTGCATCCTTTATGTTTTCGAGCGCTTCTTCCTCAGTAGTCCCTTGAGACCAACATCCTGGCAACCCAGGACACCAAACAGCGTAACCCTCTTCCGTCTTTTCAAGCTTAACTCTGTACTTCATAATTCCCCACAAGCTGATGTAATGTTCACAGCCTATCCATAGTGGGCGGTACTGGACTCGAACCAGTGACCTCCACGATGTCAACGTGGCACTCTAGCCAACTGAGCTAACCGCCCATTGATTAAATTATACCACAGAAACCCTAAAATGCAAAATTGACGCTCGGCCATTTGGAATGAAAGGCGATCTATGGTACAATATTGGTGAAGTGAGTTGTTTAAGGGGGGAGCGATGTGGCAGGTGGTGGGTCACAAGTGGGCGGTGGATCTGTTGAACCGGGCCCTGGCAAGCGGGCGGGTGGGCCACGCTTATCTCCTGACCGGCCCGCCTCAGATAGGTAAGAAGTCTCTGGCTCTTAACTTCGCCCAGGCTCTAAACTGCCTCGACGAGGAGAGGCCCTGCGGCCAGTGCCTGGCCTGCCGCAAGATCGCCCACGGCAGCCACCCCGACGTCCAACTCATCGAAGGTGAAGGGGGAAGCCTCAAGATAGACCAGATGCGGACACTGCAGCACGAAGCAGCCCTCTCCCCCCTGGAGGGACGATGGAAGGTCTATATCATACGCCAGATGGAGCAAGCCACCGCCGAAGCCGCCAACTGCCTGCTCAAAACGTTGGAGGAGCCGCCGGCCCACGTGATTCTGCTACTCACCGCCAGCCAGGCCGACGCGCTGCTACCGACCATCGTTTCCCGCTGCCAGGTGCTCAACCTGCGGCCCCTGGCCAACGAGACGGTGCAAAGAGCCCTCCAGGAACGATGGGGAGTGGATGCCGAACGGGCTCGGCTTCTGGCCCGGCTGTCCGGCGGACGGCTGGGCTGGGCAGTGGCCGCCAGTCAAAACGATACCATCCTGGCCCGTCGGGAGAAGCATCTCGACGAAATGATGGAACTGCTGAGCCAAGGTCAAGTGGAGCGCCTGGGATATGCTCAACAGCTCAGCCGCAACCCCGAAGCAGCACCGGAGTTGCTCCACCTGTGGCTCAGTTGGTGGCGGGACCTGCTCCTGGCGGCAAGTGACAGTTCTGCGGGAATCATCAACATTGATCGGGAAGACGCTTTAAGGGCCCAGGCACAGCGGTACAGCCTGGGTCAGGTGCGGGACTTCGTAGAGGCTCTGCGAGCCGCCGCCTGGCGCCTGGAGCACAACGCCAACACTCGTCTGACCCTGGAAGTGCTGACACTAAGCCTGCCAACAACGAACTGGTAGTATTGAACGGGCACTATTCCAGAACGGACAAAACAACGTACATTCAAGATAGGGGAGCCAGATGCCAAAAATAGTGGGAATCCGTTTCAAACCGGTGAGTAAAATCTACTATTTCGACCCTGCCGGCTTCGAGGATTTAAAAGCTGGCGATTACGTTATCGTGGAAACGACGCGAGGCCGGGAGGCAGGGGAAGTAGCCATAGCCCCCAAAGAGGTGCCGAAGGACGAAGTGGTCAGCCAATTGAAGGGCATCATTCGCCGGGCCGAACCCTGGGACCTGGTGCAAATGGAGCATTATCGCCGCCTTGAGCCCGAGGCCCTGGAGGTGGGCCGAGAAAAGGTGGCGGAGTACGGCCTGCCTATGAAGCTGGTCAAGGCCGAATATAACTTCGATGGTAGCCTCTTGGTTTTCTACTTCATAGCCGAGAAGCGAGTAGACTTTAGAGATTTGGTACGAGACCTGGCCAAGACCTTCAACGCCAAGATCGAGTTGAAACAAGTTGGGGTGCGCGACAAGGCCAAGTTGATAGGTGGCTTGGGCCGTTGCGGGCGCCCTCTCTGTTGCAATTCTTTCCTCAGCGAATTCAGCCCTGTCTCCATTAAAATGGCAAAACAGCAGGATCTGCCTCTCAGCCCGACGGAGATATCGGGGCCATGTGGACGGCTGCTCTGCTGCCTGACCTACGAAAACGAGTATTACGCTGAAGTCAAAAAGAAGCTGTCCAGAGTTGGGGAAAGGGTGAACACCCCCTACGGCCCAGGCAAAGTAAACGGTATCAACGTCCTCAAAGAAACAGTCAACGTAAAACTAGAAAGCGAAGCGACCGTCGAGCTCCCAGCTAAAGACATAAAAGGCAAGAGCAAACCTGCCAGAGGGAAACGACGCCGCGGCCGAAGCTAGGCCCTCATCTTTTTTGCCAGAGCCCGCAGAAGTTCCACCGACTCCATAGGCACCTTTACACCTCCCATATCAACGGTATCCAACACGTCTGGGCCGTGGAAATCACTTCCCCCCGTAGGTATCAGGTCGAACTTACGGGCCAGATCGGCCAACCCCCGTATCTCCTCCGCCGAATAGCGGTTGTAGTACACCTCCAGGCCCACTAGCCCCCGTTCTACCAAAGCAGGCAAGAAGTGCGTTACTTTAAGGGGATGGGCCAACACAGGCAATCCCAGCACCTCTTTAACCAAGGACACCGCATCTGAGGGACTGAGCTTGTAGCGCTCCACGTAGGCAGGGCCATTGCGCCCAATGTAAAGGTCAAAAGCTTCGTTAGTGGAAGCCACGTATCCCATCTTGAGCATGGCCTGGGCGATGTGTGGCCGGCCAACGGAGCCATCGCCCGCCAACTCAGCTACCACCTCCCACGGCAATGGGAATCCTAGAGCCGCCAGCTTGGCAACCATCCCCTTGGCCCGCCGGAGTCGAGCATCACGCATGGCACGCAGCTTCCCCTGAATGGCCGGGTGGTGATGGTCGAAGTAGTACCCCAACAGGTGCACCTCCTCGTGGGGAACGTCGCAACTGATCTCCACCCCAGGGATGACTTCCAGCTCTGTACCTCTGGCGGCCTCCAAAGCCTCGTCAATGCCCGCCGTCGTGTCATGATCGGTAATGGCAATGACCCGGAGATCGCACTCCAGTGCCCTGGCCACCAATTCCGAGGGAGAAAACTGGCCATCGGAAGCGGTGGTGTGTAAGTGCAGGTCAACCTGGCTGATCATCGGGGCTCCACGATCAGCTTCATCGCCGTGCGCTCTTGGCCCTCGATTTCCACCTCGGTGAAAACGGGGATACAGATCACGTCTATCCCATCGAGGGCCAGATACCCCCTGGCTATGGCCACCGCTTTGACAGCCTGATTCACCGCTCCCGCCCCGATCGCCTGAGCCTCAGCTCGCCCGCTTTCTCGAACCGTCCCCGCGATGGCTCCCGCCACTGCCGTGGACCTTGATCTGGCTGATACCTTGAGGATCCCCATGTTTGCCTCCCATCGTAGCCATAATGAGCACCCTTCCTCTTCCTCCCATGATATTTTACACGATTATCGCAATGTGAGCAAGATTTCCGCTCCCAGGCACTTGGACATAAATATCCTTAAAACATTCTAGACTTTAAGATTACTGGCCTGAAATCCATTGCCAAAAAAAGGGAATGCTGGTAGAATACCTGTGTTTGATTGACCCTCATTCGATACTCTGTCTGTTTCAAATTGTGATCTACTGAAACCAGCTTCTACCCGACACCCCATGTCCTAAGTTGCGCCATAAGCACCTCTCAAACCCCACAACGCCTCTATGAAAACATCAGACGTTCGAGCAAGGATGCTCTAAACATCGTCATCCCTAAAGAGATATCATCTTCGAGATAGCCCCGGTCTGGAGCCAGCCACAGGTGGCTCAATCAACCAACCACAATGAGCGAAAGGGCGACGCGAGACGGTATGAACGCCGACCAAATCTGGCAGACAGCATTAGGTGAATTACAACTGCAAATGACCAGGCCCACCTTCGATACCTGGCTCAAGAACACCAGAGCCATCTCTTATGAAGATGGCACTCTCATTATCGGGGTGCACAATGCCTACGCCAAAGACTGGCTTGAAAACCGTCTTTTGTCCATTATCAAGCGTGTCCTGGTGGGCATTGTGGGCCGCACTGTAGAGGCGAGATTCATCCTCAACGTCAAAACGCTTAGCGAGGAGGATGACCCACTGCCCTTGTTACAGCCACCAATCCCCCAGCCTGAAGCAATCGCCAACAACAAGAATCCTTCGTCAACGATGCTCAATCCAAGATATATCTTCCCCACCTTCGTCGTCGGCTCCAGCAACCGCCTGGCTCACGCTGCTGCCCTGGCAGTGGCCGAGAATCCAGCCGAGGCTTACAATCCCCTCTTTCTCTACGGGGGCGCAGGGTTGGGCAAGACCCACCTCATGCACGCCCTGGGCCACGCCTGTCAAGACAAAGGCTACCGGGTGCTCTACGCCACCTCCGAAAAGTTTACCAATGAACTAATCAGCGCCATTCGCAACCGCAGCACCGAAGATTTCAGGAATAAGTACCGCACCATAGATGTGCTGCTACTGGATGACATTCACTTCATCGCTGGCAAGGAGAGCACCCAAGAAGAATTCTTCCACACTTTTAACGCCCTCCATGCTGCCAACAAGCAAATCGTCATCTCCAGCGATCGCCATCCTAAGGCCATCCTCACCCTGGAAGCGCGCTTATGCTCTCGTTTCGAAGGGGGGCTCATAGCCGACATCCAACCGCCAAACCTGGAAACCCGCATCGCCATCTTGCAATTCAAACGGGAACCCCAACCCATCCCCGTGTCTGATCAGGTCATCGAATACATCGCTCGCAAGTTCATGAGCAATGTCCGGGAGTTAGAGGGGGCTTTGAACCGAGTGGTAGCGGAGGCTATGTCAGAAAGACATCCCTTGACGGTCGAGTCGGCCACCATCGCTCTGCAGGGCATGCTCACCAATCGCCGAGAATGTACACCAGAGGCCGTGGTTAAGGCAGTGGCCGATTTCTACTCCCTGAGCCCTGAGGATATCAAGGGGCGAAGCCGTAGCCAGAAAGTAGTTAAGCCTCGTCAGATTGCCATGTATCTGGCACGGCAGGAAACACAGGCTTCGCTACCTAAGATAGGGAAGGCATTGGGAGGACGAGATCATACCACTGTGCTATATAGCCTCAAAAAGATCGGCGACCAAACAGAGAGAGATGAGATGCTGCGTCGCGAAGTATTAGCCATCAGGAAGATGCTCTACAACAATGGTACAAAATAGCACCTGAACTTTACTGCCTGACAAGACGAGGGAGATGGGCCAGCTATACATACCCATCTCCCTTGTTTTTCCCCTGATCCATTTGTTGATAGAAGCTGTTGATAACCACTCATTATTTGTGGATAACGAAGTGGGTCTGGGGATAACTTTGACAAGTCCATCCGCCACTCCATACCCAAGATATTGGACTGTGCTAAAGAACCCGCCCTATATCTTGTATAAGCGTCTTGATTTCAGTGTGATTCTTGCGAATTTAGCCCGTTTGTTCCCCCGATTTCATCCCCAACTTTATCCACACCCCTGTTTGCTAAAAGCCAACCCCTTCTGTCTATGGATTGTATCCTCTTACCGCGCTGACCCAACCACTAGTTCCATTTCCCCTAAGCTCCAACTCTTTCCACCTCTCCACAAGCCCTACTACGACTACTATATCTATAAATAACCAAAGTCAATAATTTCTCCTTACAATCACAATGAGTAGAGCGGCCGCACTATGGAGTAGCTCGCAATGACAGTTAAGGAAAAGGAGCCGCTCTCAGGAATGGGTTCAGAGGGGCTCCCGTGAAATTTCTGCTGCTGGTTGGATGAGAGGCGCCCCTGGAGGGAGTCGAACCCCCGACACAAGGTTTAGGAAACCTCTGCTCTATCCTCTGAGCTACAGGGGCACCATAACTTCTTTAAGAGAGATACTCTTTCAGTTGCCGGCTGCGCCGAGGGTGGCGCAAGCGGCGCAGGGCCTTGCCTTCGATCTGGCGAATGCGCTCCCGTGTCAGTCCGAACTTCTGCCCCACTTCTTCTAAAGTGTAGCTTCTTCCATCCAGTAGACCGAACCGCAGGCGCAAAATGCGAGCCTCGCGGGGGGTAAGAGTAGTCAGTACCTCCTCCATTTTTTCCTTCAGCAGGTGCTCATACGCGCTCTGGGTGGGGGTGGGGGTGTTGTCGTCTTCGAGGAAGCTTCCCAGTTCGTTATCCTCTTCTTCACCTATGGGCTTCTCCAGGGAGAGGGGACGCCACGACACTTTGAGCATCCATCGCACCTTGCGCGGCTCAATCTCTAATTCCTCGGCTATCTCCTCAGGAGTGGGCTTGCAGCCCCTTTCCTGCTCAAGGTGTCTTGCTGCCTTGTAGAGCCTCCTGATGCGGTCACTCATGTGAACAGGGACGCGGATGGTGCGCCCCTGGTCGGCGATGGCCCGGGTGATGGTTTGGCGAATCCACCACGTTGCATAGGTACTGAATCTGTAGCCCCGTGTATGGTCGAACTTCTCGACGGCTTTCATCAACCCCAGGTTGCCTTCCTGGATCAAATCAAGGAAGGGTACGCCTCGCCCCATGTATTTCTTAGCGATACTGACCACCAGGCGGGTGTTAGCCTTAATGAGGTGCTCTCTGGCTGCTCTGCCTTCGTCAATGGTCCGCTCTAGCTTCCTCTGCTCTTCTGGATCCTGACCGTCCTTGCTCAGGCGGTGCTGGGCTGCCTGGCCTCTTTCAAAAAGCTTGGCCAGCTTTATTTCCTCCTGAGTGGACAGGAGGGGCACACGGGCCATCTCTTTTAGATACAGGCCAATGGAATCATCGCTGGAGATGCCACTCAAGTCGAGGATATCTTTTTCTGCCGGCTTGTCTTCTTCATCCCTTGCTTTCTTCGCTTTTACCTCTCCTTTGTCGGTGATTTCTCCTTCCTCGTCCTCGTGGATATCAATACCCGCATCCTGAAGGTAAATGAAGACCTCCTCCAGTTGATCCAAATTCTCCTCCGCTTCGGGGAAGGTCTCCAGTACATCATCAAGGGTAAGGTACCCCTGCATTTCAGCCCTCTCCAGAAGCTCCGCTACGGTATCCGATTCTTCTCTTTTTGGATATATGTTCACCTTTTCAATCTCCGTTCTGCAGTAGATCCTTGAGCCTTGCCAGGCGAGGATCAAGGGTTTCCTTTACACAGTCGCAAGGCCCCTCGTTCAAATTTTTCCCACACTCGACGCACAACCCACGACAGTCGGGTTTGCAAAGTGGTCGCATGGGCAGATCCAGCATGATCTGTTCTCGCAGGGACTCGGCGAGGTCTAGGATGCCTTTCACTCCGATGGGGAATATCGTCTCCCCTCGGGGTTTTATGGGGGGCAAGCCGAATTGGGCTTCTAGATGGAGATCGAGTGGTTGGGCAAAGGTCTCCAGGCAGCGAGCACATTCCAGTTGTACCTGGCTGCGTAACTGTCCTTCGCAGAAGATGCCTTTGTTAATGCGTGTGAACTCAACGGTCCCTCGCACGAAATCCACGCACAGGTCTTCCGCCAGCCTCTGTTGGGCCTCGTCTATCTCGAAGCTCATTCTGGAGCCGACGGGCTCTTCCAACAAGCTGGCCAGGTTGAACCTTATCATCTAGTTCCTGTCCTCTTCCAGCATAACTTGAGAGACCCACACACAAAAAATGCGACCTATGGTGCCCCCGGTGATTGAGCGTCTTCAAGATGGGTCTCAGTCGCATTTACTCTCAAGGTATATATATTATATCACAATAGTGGTGATATGTCAAGGGGTTTTACATAATCTCTTCTCTGCAAAGATCACCTACTATTACCACCCGTATTTCCCCACTAGGGGCACGAAGGCTACGGCGGTTAGGTGTTCCCTGGTCAGTGTTTGATCTTGGCGCTTGATCTTGACCAGCACCTGGGACCATCGGCTTCCCACTGGGGCGACCAGGCGCCCTCCGTCGGCCAACTGGTCCGTTAAAGGTTGGGGGACATCTGGCGCGGCGGCGGTGACGATAATGGCCTCGTAGGGGGAGTGTTCCGGCCAACCCAGGGTGCCATCGCCCACTTTGATCACGACGTTGTCGTAGCCTAGTTGGGAGAGGACTTGCTCGGCTTGCTCAGCCAGCGCGGCGTGACGCTCCACGCTGTACACTTGACGGACCAGGCGGCTCAGGATGGCTGCCTGGTAGCCGGAGCCCGTGCCGAGCTCCAGCACCTTTTCTTGCCCCCTGAGACCCAGGAGCTCGGTCATCAGGGCCACGATGTAGGGTTGGGAGATGGTTTGTCCTTGCCCGATGGGTAGGGGGGCATCGCAGTAAGCCAGACCACGCGCGTCCTTCGGAACAAACAGGTGGCGAGGCACCTGGCGCATGGCATCCAGCACCCGTTCGTCCTTGATGCCACGCTGCACCAACTGACTCTCGACCATGTGCTCCCGCTCTTTCTCGTGGTCTGTGCTAGAGCTCCGGGATTTGCCTCGCCTCAGCATCGTTCCTCCCCCAAGTCACCTCAGAAACCAGGTTTTTGGTACTCCGCAAGCGAAGTAGTACTGCCGGCAGGTGCTTTCCTGCTGCCAGGAGGGGGCCTGCCCGACGAAAAACCTGGTTTCTTGCCCCCCACGTAACGCTTACACCAATTATATCACAGAAGGCTGAAATTATCCACTTTCAAGAAAAGAGCCGAGATCGAGAGACCTCGGCTATGCTCGGTACTTCCACAAGATTATGCTCTGGTACAATTGCATCTTTTGATTGGAGGGGCTTAGACTTGAACTAGCTCCAACTGCGACCTTTCGATATCCTTAGGACTAGTGGCCCTCTGCTGGTGCGGTGTGACATTGCCTCTGGGGGTCCAGGAATTACGGCTGTTTTCAAGGTACTCGTGCAACATCCTCATGCTATACCTGCGATGTCCCCCAGGTGTGCGGAAGGGAACTAGCCCTCCCTCCCTCTCTATCGTGCTTAAAGTGAACAGGCTCACCCTCAGGTACTGAGCAGCCTCCCTGGCATTGAGTAGAGTCATCCTGTCGTCTAACATTTCGTCCCCCTTTTCCATTTAGCAATCTCCTTTAGCCTTGCAGACAAATCTGCGGTAGCCGGTGCCGTGACTTAGAACAATGATGAATAAGCCTTTTGAAGTGAGGGTAGAAGGCGAGGCCTCCGGAGGCTCGGAGGAGTGGCCTCGCCTTCTGAAATTAGGCTCCTGCGTCCCCACGTCAGGAGTTGTACCATGACCATATTATACAGGCTTTCGTTTAAGCAAGCAAACAAAAAACAGGGGCGAACCTTAAAATTTTCCTGGCAAACCTTAAAATTTCGAGCGGTTTCAATCGGATTCATGGCGACACAGTGAGGTTCGAATCCTCGCTCCGTGACTCAGCGCTTTCCGTGCACTTCCTCCTCCAGACGGGCGAAGAATTCGACCAGGTAGCGGTGGCGCTCCTCGGCTATCCGACGGGCGGTGGCGGTGAAGAGTGTGTCCTTGAGCCGGGAGAGCTTGAAGGTGAATTCGTGGACGGGGGTGTAATCGGTGGACTGTGACTCGGCGAGGGAGCCGGCGGGGGTTTCGGCCCAGAGTCGCTGGCCACGTCTGCCGGCCAGGGCATAGGCGCGGGCGATGCCGATGGCTCCGATGGCATCCAGTTTGTCGGCGTCGTAGAGCACTTTGGCTTCCAGCGTCTGGGGAACGACTTTGTCGTGGAAGCGGTGGGAGGCGATGGCCTGGGCCACGGCCTCGACCTTGTCGGCGGGGTGGTCGGCCAGGATCTGCCGGGCCCGCTCGGCTCCCACCCTGGCGTGGCAAGTCCCGCTGCGCTCCTCCTCAGCCCGAGCCACGTCGTGGAGGAGCGTGGCTGCCCGCACGATCTCCATCGCCGCCCCTTCGGCCTGGCCGATGCGCTCAGCCAGGACCAGCACTCGCAACACGTGGTCGAAGTCGTGGGCTGCGTCGGTGTCGGCGTAATACTGTCGTGCCTCTTCTATCTCGATCATCGCCCCCCCTCAATCCCCCCCAACTTTGGGAGGGAAGCTCCAGTCTCCAACGACAAGCCCCCCCTCAATCCCCCCCAACTTTGGGAGGGAAGCTCCGATCTCCAACGACAAGCCCCCCCTCAATCCCCCCCAACTTTGGGAGGGAAGCTCCA
>CAYNWI010000056.1:10867-12185 GCA_964400825.1 uncultured Anaerolineae bacterium
ATCTCCAACGACAAGCCCCCCCTCAATCCCCCCCAACTTTGGGAGGGAAGCTCCAGTCTCCAACGACAAGCCCCCCCTCAATCCCCCCCAACTTTGGGAGGGAAGCTCCGATCTCCAACGACAAGCCCCCCCTCAATCCCCCCCAACTTTGGGAGGGAAGCTCCAACCTCCAACTAACAAAGATCAGCGATCAAACGAGCGACTTCCAAAGTCGTTTCCGGTCGTGCCAGGCTGCGGGTATTCCCGGCCATTTGGCTCAGCTCCTCGTTCCCTGGCTGCAGCCATTCCCGCAGGAGGCTGACTATCTCCCCCGGCTTCTCGGCCACCTGCCCGACGCCGTTTTCCACCACGTAGGCGGCGTTGAGGTCCTCCTGATAAGGGATGGCCCCGCTGATGATGATGGGCAGTCCGCAGGCGATGGCCTCGCTGATGGTGGCCGGCCCGGCCTTGGTGATGGTGGCATCAGAGGCGGCCATCAACTCCGGCATGTTGTCCACAAAGCCGAAGACCGTGGTCGGGGTCTCCCAGGCCACCCTTTCGAGTCGCCGTCTCAGTGCTCCGTTGCGACCGGCCACGACCAGGAGTTGGGCGGGCAGGCGTGCCTCGGCGATGGCTCTGGCGATGGGGAAGAGCTTGCCCATCCCTTCTCCGCCGCCCACCAGGAGCAGGGCTGGCAGGTCGGGCTTCAAGCCCAGCTTTTCCTTCCGCTCGCTTTTCCCCCCCGACTCCTGCCCAAACTTCAGGCTCACCGGCAGCCCCACCACTTTGACCTGCTGAGGTGATAGGCCACAGGCCAGGGCCTTCTGGCGGACGGTGTCGCTGGGGACGATGCAGAGGTCTACGCCGGGGCAGAACCAGGAGGCGTAGGCCCGTCGCAAGTCGGTGACCAGGGTGATCACGGGGATGGCCTTGTCCAGCCCTCTCACCGCCTGCACGGCCAGATGATTGCTCAGGGAGTGGACGGAGACCACGGCCTGGGGCATCGTTTGGCGAAGCTGTTGGGTCAGCCTACTCCTGGCCCAGGGGGTGAACAGCTTCAGGAGAATCGCCATCCGCCTGTGGTCGTCGTTCACGCGCCAGAACCAGCCCCACAGCGGGCCGCCGTAAGTGACAGCAGGTCGGTACATCCGTGCGGCGCGGTTCAGGGGGAAAGGGGTGCAGTCGGCGATAAAATCGAGGAACTGCACCTCGAACTCGCCTGGCCCGATGCGCTCCAACCCCCCGGCGATGGACTCCGCTGCGCTGCGGTGTCCGCCGCCGGTGTCGGACATGAGGAAAAGAACCTTCTTGGACATCAAAGAAATTGCTCTTGCCCCCG
>CAYNWI010000057.1:0-12046 GCA_964400825.1 uncultured Anaerolineae bacterium
GTTTTCGCCGCTTACTGCTGGCTGGCGGGGACCGTGTCTTTGATCGTATTCTTGATGAGAGGTTAGATTGACATTGGCAAAGGTAAGCACTCCCCCCTCCCTCCCAGGGAGGGGCTGGGGGAGGGTAGGTTCCCACCGAAGTCCCACCCCCACCCCAACCCTCCCCCTGCGAGAGGGAGGGGGTAAACAACTATTGGCAAGAAAAGACGTTAGCATAACCCTCTGCCTGATGTGCCTCTTGTTCTTTGTGGGCTGTAGCAGACGTGCGGTAGAACCTGCGGAGCCTGTCCACCTCAAGATGACTGGCTCCACCTCAATGCAGCCTCTGGTAGAGGAATTGGCCCAGGCATACACCGAACGCCACAAGCACGTGACCATCACCGTGGAGGGCCGAGGCTCGCTGCTGGGAATCGAGTTGGTTCGCCAGGGGGAGGTGGACATCGGGATGACTTCGCAGAAGGAGCCAGAAGGGACGTCGCTCTGGTCAACGCCCATCGCCCTGGACGGCATCGCCATCGTTGTCCATCCCCAGAACCGGGCGGAAGGGCTGACGTTGCTCCAGCTCCAGGACATCTTCTTCGGACGGATTTGGGACTGGAAGGACGTGGGAGGGCAGGCGGGGGAGATCGTGGTGGTCAGCCGCGAGGACGGCTCGGGGACGCGGGTGGTGTTCGAGGAACTGGTGATGCAGGGCCAGCGAGTCACCCCGACGGCGGTGGTCATGCCCAGCAGCCGGGCCGTGGTGGAGTACGTGGCGGGGCATCCAGAGGCCCTCGGCTACGTGTCCATGGGCTATCTCTCTGAGGAGGTCAAAGTCCTGGAAATCGAGGGGATGGCGCCGACCCCGCAGAGCGTCCGCCAGGGGAGCTACCACCTGCTTCGCCCCCTCTTCCTGATAACACGCGGGGAGCCAACGGACGAGATCAAGGGCTTCGTTGATTTCGTCCTTAGCCCAACCGGGCAGTCTATCGTGGGGAGAAAATACGGGCGAGTGCAGTAGTAATCCTGGCGCCAGCGCTACGACAGGAAGGGGTTGCCGCGCCGCTCGTGGCCGATGGTGGTGGGCGGGCCGTGGCCGGGGTAGACCGTCGTTTCATCGGGCAGGGTCAGCAGCCTCTTGATGGATTCCATCAGGACACGGTAGTCGCCACCGGGCAGGTCGTAGCGCCCCATGCCCATGTTGAACAGGACGTCGCCATCGAAGAGCACGCCCTCTTTCTCGCTGTAGAGGCAGATGCTGCCCGGCGAGTGGCCCGGCGTGTGCAGAACCTTCAATTCGATCTGGCCCAGGGTCAGCACCTGGCTTTCCTCCAGGATCGTGCCAGCCGGAGGACTGGCCTTGCCGATGATTCCGAAAAAGAAGGCTCCGCCGCCCTCGGTCAACATTGGTGCGTCGGCGGAGTGGATGGCCAGGGATGCTCCCGTGGCTTTCACCACCTCTTTGTTGGCCAGGGTGTGGTCGAAGTGACCGTGGGTGTTGATGACGTATTTTATCTTCAGGCCCAGCCGTTCCACCTCGGCCAGGATGCGCTTGGCGTCCCCGCCGGGGTCAATGATGGCCCCCTCTTTCGTATCCTCGCAGCCCACGACGTAGCAGTTGGTCTGGAGCGGGCCGACGTGCAGCATCTTTATTATCAAGTTGCCCTCCCGATGTACCAGTGCTCACTGACATTGGTGGTCTCTATTATACTGCTTCAGCCTTCATTGTCAAACAAAGACCTGACAGGTTTCCACGAAAACCTGTCAGGTCTTGAAACAAGAGGACGTTACGGCAGATCTAACCTCTCTTTTACATCTCTCAGCTTCTCCTCAACATCCTCAAAGTCTCCCCGCTGGCCGGGAGGGAGAAGGGCGGCTATCTGGCACATGATCAGCCACGAAATATCGAGCAAAAAATCACCCATTTCGAACTCGTCCGGCTTTCCCATCTCTGGCGGATTTATTGGCTCACCGAACCTGACCCCCACTATTACCGGCTTCCCCTCTTTCTCTTTGGTCACCAGCCCCATGGGCACGATGGGGATGTTCTTTTTGAGGGAGAACAACGCCGCCCCGGTCCTCAAATCGCGCTCCAACAGGCCGTTGCCCCTGGTGTTGCCTGTGATCGAAAGCCACAAGACATTCCCTTGGCCATCGAGATGGGTCAGAACCTTCCTGAGAATGTCGGTCTCCAGCACATATTTCCCGGATTGGTCCTTCAAGGCTGGGAAGATGTGCTGATCCACCCCAAGCGCTTTTAGCAGCACATTTGCTCCTGCCATGACCTCTTTTCTGGCGATCGCTTGCACTCGGAACTTTTGCCCAGGTAAACGACAGCCAACTTTTATGACCGCTCTTAGCGTCTGTGGAATCGAGGGATAATTGCTCACTAAAATCGCCCGCTTGCCATCGCCCAGACAAGCGGGAGGGGGCTCCACCTTGATACCCGCTATCGCCATACCCGTCATCTTCCGGAACCACCTGCTGCGATCCAGCAACCGCCACGAACGCAGCGCGGCGTCAATCCTTTGAGAGATTTTCCCTGATACGTTTGAGACCTCTTGAACGAAGCTGGACACTTCTTTCACGATTTTGACCTCCTTCTCCAAGAAATATAGAAAACCAAAAAAACAAAAAAATTAGCGAAAAAAAGAGAGGCTAGATTCCTACAATCTTCATCACCTCCTGGGCGAAGTCGGACAGCCTTTTCTTGTTCTCAGCGCTCAGCCTGGCCAGGTGATCCTGATACTTCTGCGTGTAGGAAAGCAGCAGCGTGGTGACGCGGCGATTGGCATTTTCCACCATGGTGAGGCCCAGGTTCAGGCCAGCCAGGGCGTTAAGCCCCAGTTCGTCGGGAAATCCCAGAGAGCGGAGGTTTTTGAACAGCCCCCTGGCCTCTGCTTCCCCCTTGAGTTGGTTCAGGTTGAGGATGGCAGCGGTGATCATCTCAGTGACGTAGAGCATGGGCGACTTGCGCTCAGGGATGCGGCTCAGGATCTCGTCCAGGAGGTTCTGGTAATCAGGCCCCTTGCCTTCCCGCAGAGATTGCAGGATGCTCCCCCTGGCCTGCTCCCATTCTTCCTTGTCCCAACGCTCGCCGGCTACCTGGGCCATCACCCTGGCTGCCTTCTCCGTGGGGCGAAAGACGACGCTGGAGCGGCCCGGCCCGCCCCCCTCGGGCAGCACGTACTCCGAGGCGACCAGCTCGCGTTCCTCCAGGACACGCAGCATGTCGTAGGCGGTCGGCTTGCTCACCCCCAGGCTCTCGGCCAGCACCGCGTAGTGCAAGGGGCGGTTAGCCTCGCGGTACAAATCGAAGAATTTATCGAGAAAGTCTTTTTGACGGCCAGTCAGTTTCATGGCAGGTTACTTCCCCAAAGAAGACAAAAAATCCGAAAGAACCAATTGAACTATAGCATGATCTAAGGTTCTTGTCAAGGAGGAGTCTTGCCCAGATCTCGAAACCCTCCAGCGTAAGGCGATCCCTGCGGCGTCCGCTGTTGCCAAGCGGGGCGAAATCTGCTATAATCTAGGCAGTGATGAATAAGAGAGGGGTAAAGCAGATGCGGACATTTCTCAAGGTGTTAGTGGCGATTGTAGTGGTGGCGATAATTGCCGGGGCATCCTTCCTGGCGGGCTTCGAAGTCAATCAACTCATCCGCCCCATCCAAGTCCAGCTCAGGGCCGGTGAGCCAGAGCAGTTCGATCTCTTCTGGGAAGCATGGCAGATCGTGGAGCAGGAGTTCTTCGGCCAGTTGCCCGATCCCCAGGAATTGACCCACAGTGCCATCCGGGGTGCGTTGAGGGACCTGGATGATTCAGCTACCATACTGGTGGAGCCCATGGCTTCGGAAGATCAGATGATTGATCTGAGAGGGGACTACGAAGGGATCGGCGCATATATCGCCATAGACGAGAAAGACCAGGTGGTCATTGCCTCTCCCTTTGATGGTTCCCCCGCCATGCAGGCAGGTCTCAGAGCCGGAGACGTGGTTCTCAAGGTTGACGATGTGGCGGTCACGGGCATGGCATTGGAGGACGCTGTGCGCCTCATCCGCGGACCTAAGGGTTCGACCGTGCGCCTTACCATCATGCGAGAGGGGGAGGCTGCGCCCCTGGTGATCGAGGTGGTCAGAAACGAGGTTGAGCTGGCAACTGTGGGCGGGATGGTCTTGGAGGATGACATCGGCTATGTACGTATTTCCCTCTTCAGCGAGCGGACAGGCCAGGAATTAGAGGAAGCCCTGCGGGGCCTGATGGCTGAAACCCTATCGGGCTTGATACTCGACCTGCGCAACAATCCTGGTGGCGTCTTCCCCTCTGCGGCCATCGAAGTGGTCAGTCAGTTCTTGGATGGGGGCGTTGTCGTCTACCAGCAGTTCAGCGATGGCCGAGAGCAGGCGTACAGCGCCAGGCGAGGCGGCCTGGCCACGGACATCCCCCTGGTGGTCCTGGTCAACCAGGGCACCGCCAGCAACTCCGAGGTTGTGGCGGGGGCCCTTCAGACCCATGGCCGTGGGGTGCTCATCGGCGAGCAGACCTTTGGCAAAGGCTCGGTGCAGCGCGTCCACGAGCTGAGCGACGGGGCCAGTCTGCACGTGACCGTGTCCCGGCTGCTGACCCCCGACCGCCACGCCTTCCACGGGGAAGGCCTCACCCCTGACATCGTGGTGCCCCTCACCGAGGAAGATTTCATAGAGGGCAGGGATCCCCAGCTCGAACGAGCTATAGAGTATCTTCAGACCGGCCGCTGAGATCGGCGGGCACAGCGGTGGGCAAAGAAAACAGAAGGTGCAGTATGCCAGTGACTGCGCAAAATTGATGGGCTGCTGTACCCGACTGGCCAGCAAGATAGCGCGCTGAACAACCAGGCAGAGGAGATAAAGCTATGAAAAAAACCTTTCGATTGTCTATCATCTGCATAATATTAGCCCTTTCGCTGGTCGCCTGTGAGCAACCGCCAGCCGTGCCCCCCGACTCTGTCGAGGCTTTGGCTATCAGAGCCGTTGATGGAGATACCATCGAGGTGGAAATCGAGGGGGAGAGCTACAAGGTTCGCTACATCGGCATAGATACCCCTGAGCTGCACCATCCCACCAAGCCGGTGGGGTATTATGCCCAGGAAGCCTATGAGAAGAACAGGGAGCTAGTAGAGGGCAAGACCGTCTTCCTGGAAAAGGATGTCTCGGAGACGGATCGCTACGGACGCTTGTTGCGCTACGTCTACGTGGGAGACGTTTTCGTGAACGCCTACCTGGTGCAGCAGGGCTATGCCCAGGTATCAACCTATCCACCGGACGTCAAGTACCAGGAGCGTTTCCTGGAGTTGCAGCGCGAGGCCAGAGAAGCTGGACGGGGGCTGTGGGGCCCCATCCTGACCCCGGCCTCGCCGGGCGAAGTAGTCGTTGACCCAGACTGCTCCCAGTATGATGCGCCTGGAGACGATCACCAGAACCTTAACGAAGAATACGTCTGTTTTACCAGTCAGAGCGATCACCCCGTGGACATGACGGGCTGGAGTGTAAATAAGCAGCCCGACAAATGGTACACCTTCCCCGAATTCATTCTGAGCCCAGCGGCCAGCGTCAGCTTGCACAGCGGCAAGGAGGTGGATACACCCACCGACCTTTATTGGGGTAACAGCCAGGCCATTTGGAGGAACGTCCACGATACGGTCTACCTGTACGACGCCGATGGTAAGTTGATTGACGAATACTCGTGGTGAGGCTGGGCCAGTGGGGGAAATGAATTGGACAAATTCGCCAAGATAGTGTATACTTACCGCAGCTCGAAAAGGGAGGCAAGATTTTGGCTAATATTAGATCGGCTATGAAGCAAATCAGGAGCTCGGCCAGGAAGCGAGAGCGCAACCGGTTATTTCGCTCCCGAGCTCGGACGTGTATCAATAAGACCAGGAGGCTTATCGCTGAGGGGAAGATTGAGGAGGCCAGGGAAGAGGCTCAACGCGCTATCGCGACCCTGGACAAGGCAGCGGAGAAGGGCATCATCCACAAGAACAAAGCCGCTCGCTGCAAGTCGCGGCTGATGAAGGGGCTTAACCAAACAGTGTAAATAGCCAACCGACTTGCTCAATGAGGCCAGTCTTACAAGGGCCTGAGTGGGAGAAACAGGTCAACGGAGTGCAAGTCAGACACAGGAGATTGAGGACATGGTCAACAAGGGACGCGGGCAGGCATTGGAGACTACCTTGCTCAACATCAAGAAGCGTTTTGGCGATGGAGCCATCATCAGGCTGGGCGAGGCCACTCACCTCGATGTGGAGGCCATACCGACCGGGTCCATTTCCCTGGACATTGCGCTGGGGGTAGGTGGCGTGCCCAGGGGAAGAGTCACCGAGATATACGGCCCTGAGGCTTCGGGCAAGACCACCCTCTGCCAACACATCGTCGCCGAAGCCCAAAAGATGGGTGGCGTGGCTGCTTTCATTGACATGGAACACGCGCTGGATCCGACCTATGCTCGCATGTGCGGAGTGGACATAGACAACCTGTACATCTCCCAGCCCGATACTGGAGAACAAGCGCTGGAGATCGCCGAGGCTCTGATAAGATCGGGGGCGGTGGACGTGGTGGTTATTGACTCGGTGGCCGCGCTCGTACCCCGGGCCGAGATCGAGGGGGAGATGGGCGATGCTCACATGGGCCTGCAGGCCCGCTTGATGAGCCAGGCCCTCAGAAAGCTCTCCGGCGCCATACAACAGTCCAATACGTCCATGATTTTCACCAATCAGCTCAGGATGAAGATCGGCGTACTCTTCGGCAATCCAGAGACCACGTCAGGAGGCAGGGCGCTAAAGTTCTACTCCTCGGTACGCCTGGACATGCGGCGGGTACAGTCCATCAAGCAGGCGGGAGAGATCATCGGCAGTCGCACCAAGGTTCGGGTAGTGAAGAACAAGGTAGCTCCTCCATTCAAGGTGGCCGAGTTCGACATCATGTACAACGAAGGCATCTCTTGGGTGGGGGATGTTCTCGATTTGGCTACCGAGATGGAACTGATTGATAAGAGAGGCGCTTACTACTCTTATGGCGAGAATCGCCTGGGCCAGGGTCGGGAGAACACCAAAGAATTCTTGAGGAGTAACCCTGAGCTGACCCTCGAGATCGAGAACAAGGTTCGCGAGATGACCGGCCTGCCCCCAAGAAGTCACCTGCCTCCAGCCGAAGAAGTAGAAGCAGGAGAAGTAGATGAAGCCCGTCCCATCTCAGCGGACGAGAAGTCGGACAGAGATTGACCTCGCTGCTGAGAGCGTTCTGAGGGAACCAGCGGAAATCCAATGGCCCCTACTTACAAATCACTTTAAATTAAAACAGAGGAGCCTACGCTCTACTTACCAATGGCTCCTGAGCCACAGCTATCAATTGCGAAATGTCAGTATAGTCCCATTGGTACAACTTACTCCCTCCCTTTACGAGGGGAGGGATGGGGGCGGAAGTTTGCCAAGATTTCCCTTCCCCCAGCCCCTCCCTGGGAGAGCGGGGGGCGCGCCTACGAATTTGAATTTACCTTCACCCTCCTCCGGCAGGATTAGAGTCCGTGTTCAAAGCATGTGCCATTGGGCATCTGGTATTGAGTTCGCCCGGGCGACCTCCCTCATCCGAGTCAAGACGAATGCCACCAAAGGGCGAATCGGATGTGTGACAAAAGGCAGCAATTGGTCAAATGGTCGAGTGGCCAGGTCGTCCTTGGTCTAGCGGTGTCCTGAGCTTGTCGAAGGGTGCTCAGGCGAGCCGAGGATCAGAGACCACTTGATCACAGACCACCCGACGATATGACCATCTGACCAATTAGTTCATTCCAGCGGCGAATGCTGCTAGACAAAGTATATCTGTCACCGGAGAGGTTCTCTTCCCTCGTTATTTGGGGCGGGCCGAAGCAATAAACGCTCCTGCGTGCAAGCTCAGCGATAGCTGTGGCAACCGATTGCCACGGCTATTTTTGTTTTGGAAGCTGTTCGGCTATGGTGGGAACGATAACCGCTCTGAAGGTTCAAAAAAGGAATCCCCAGCGGGTAAACGTCTACTTGGACGGTCGCTATGCCTTCGGCTTGGCAGCCATCGAGGCGGCCAGGCTGCGACGTGGCCAGGTGCTCTCCGACGAGGACATCGAGAGGCTGAAGGAGCGGGATTCCTTTGAAAAGGCCCACGACCGCGCTTTGCGCTTTCTATCCTACCGCCCCCGCAGCGAAGCCGAGGTACGCCGCTACCTGCGGGGTAAAGCAGTGTCCCCTGCCATCGAGGAAGAGGTGATTGAGCACCTGACGAGAGCCGGGCTGCTAGATGACCTGGCCTTCGCCCGCTATTGGGTGGAGAACAGGGAGAGCTTTAAGCCGCGCGGTTTGCGCATGTTACGCTACGAACTTCGCCAAAAGGGCCTGAGCGATGAAAGCATCGCCCAAGCGCTTGCGGACCTCGATGAGGAAGAGAGCGCATATCGAGTTGCCCTGCGACGAGGCCGCAAGCTGGCCCACCTGGACCAAGCATCCTTCCGCCAGAAGCTTAGTGCGTACTTGCTGCGACGGGGCTTTCCATACGGGGTAGTGAATCCGACCGTGGAACGCGCCTGGCAGAAGCTTAAACCGGAAGGTGAAAACATTGATGAAAGTGAGGATGTGTGATGAATGGATTACCTTTGGCCATTGCAGGGTCTGTGATTGCTCTCTCGTTGGGATTGATCCTGGGCTATCTGCTCAACCGCTATCTAAGCCAAGCACGTATAGAATCGGCGGAGGTGGGAGCCCAACGTTTGCTGGCCGAGGCTCAGACCAGGGCCAAGGAATTGGTGCTGGCGGCGAAGGATGAGGCCCTAAAGTTTCGCGATCAGGCCGAAGCCGAGGCCGAGAAAAAGCGTCTCGTACTCCAGAAGGAGGAGGAGAGGCTGCAAAGACAGCGCGAGGCCACCGACCGCAAGATGGAAAGCATTGATAAAAGAGAGACCCAACTCAACAAGCGCCAGAGCAAGCTGGATCGCGCGCATAACGAGCTGGATACGTTGCGCCAAAATATCATCCAGGAGCTGGAGAGGGTATCGAACCTGACGAAGGAGGAAGCGACAGAACTGCTGTTGCAGAACATTGAAGGAGAAGCCCGTCAAGACATGGCTAGGGTGATCAGAGAAGTAGAGGCTGAGGCCAAAGAGGAAGCTGAGCGTCGGGCGCGAGAGATCATCACCCTGGCGATTCAACGGTTCGCCTCCGATCAGGTGACGGAAACGACAGTCTCCATGGTGCCTCTGCCGGGTGACGATATGAAAGGGCGCATCATTGGCCGCGGCGGGCGCAACATTCGAGCCATCGAAAAAGCCACCGGGGTGGACGTGGTAGTTGACGACACCCCCGAAGCAGTGATCCTATCTTGCTATGACCCCGTACGGCGCGAAGTGGCCCGTGTGGCTTTGAACAAGCTGATCCTGGACGGGCGCATCCACCCTGGCCGCATCGAGCAGCTAGTGAAGAAATCTCAGGAGGAAGTAGACGCCGTCATCCGCGAGGCAGGGGAGCAGGCAGCTTATGAGGCTGGCGTGCCCGGCCTGCACCCCAAGCTGATCGAATTGCTGGGTCGGCTCAAGTTTCGCACCAGCTACGGCCAGAACGTGTTGGCTCATTCACTGGAGACGGCCGGTCTGGCGAGTATGATGGCTGCGGAATTGGGGGCTGATGTTGCCCTGGCTAAGGAGGGAGGGCTTTTGCACGACATCGGCAAGGCCATTGACTACGAAGTGAACGGTCCCCATGCCCTCATCGGCGCCGACATAGCCAAGCGACTGGGCGTGTCCGAGAAAGTCATCAACTGTATCGCCGCCCACCACGGCGAAGAAGAGCCCCGTTGCCTGGAAGCCATCCTGGTCGAGGCCGCCGACGCTATCTCCGGGGCCCGCCCTGGTGCTCGCCGCGAAAGCCTGGAGAACTATCTCAAACGTGTCAAGGCCCTGGAGGAGGTAGCCAATTCCTTTGAGGGGGTGGACCAGTCTTACGCCATTCAGGCTGGCCGCGAGATAAGGATCATGGTCAAACCCGAAGAGATTGATGACCTGGCTGCCATACATCTCTCCAAGAATATCGCCAAAAAGGTAGAGGAGACCCTGCAGTATCCAGGGCAGATCACGGTCACTGTCATCCGCGAGACAAGAGCTGTGGAACACGCTCAATAACAGGGAGTGCTCAGCGCCCTAAAAGAACAAAGCCCCGCGGGCTGAATTTCAGCCTGCAGGGCTTTGTTCTTTCAGGCCAGGAGTTTACCTCCAGCCGATGTTTTGGCGGCGTTTGACAACTAGCGTGGCTATGGCTAAAACGAGGACCAGCGATAGCAGGCCGGCTTCGACAACGCGCCACTGCACCAACTCCAGCCTGTTGGGGCGGGTAGCAGGCAGGACAACAGGCTCTTGGGGGAAGGGTGTTGGAGACAGGACTTCGGCAATGGCTGTGGGGGTGAAGGCAGGCTCCGCCGTAGCGATCACGTCTGCTGGCAATGGTGTCGGAATCGCGTTGGCTCCAAATCGTTCCTCGCCAGGACTTAGTGGAACCTCGGCCGGCGCTTCCTGCTCGACCGCAGGTGGGGTGCCGGTAGCCTCCATTCCCTTGGCTCCCGCGCCTGGGATAGACAGCGGTTTCGGTGCACCCACCAATTCGCCCTTGTCCTCGGCGGGGGCAGGCGAGGGCGTAGCTGCGTAAGCAGACTCACTCTCGACAACTGGCGCTTCAATGGGGGCTTCTACCACTACCTCCTTCTCGACCACCACAGTCTCAGCCACCGCCTTCTCCACTAACACCTCCCGCTCAATCACCTCAGGCACCCTGGCCGGAGCCAGGGAGGGAGCCAAGCCGGTAAGAAAGACATCCCCAGCCAACACCACGGCAAAGAGGACGGTCGCCAAAGCGGTAGCAGCTCTGAGGTAAACATAGGTCCGTCTCGTTTGGAAGAAGCCAGGGCGCCGAGCAACCTGGGGGCGGATGGCAAAGGAACGAGGCACAGCCACAGGGGACAACTGTCCCAGTAGGGCCACCGTCTGACGCAGGGTGTGCAGATTCTGAGCACAATCGGCGCATTGGGCCAGATGCTTTTCCACTCTGGATTGCTCTTTAGGTGAGAGCTCTCCATCCAGGTAGGCGGAGAGCATCCCTGCGATACGTTGATGCTCAGATTTGAATAAACGGTTGAACATTGACTTGCTCCACTTCGGTAGCTGGGCGCGCACTTGACCAGCCGGTTGCTCACTCATTTTTAAGACGATATTGAGAGGGCAAAAGTTCCCTCTGCTCCAGAAGAAAGTCGCGCAATCTGCCTCGGGCACGGCTCAGGCGTGACTTGACCGTGCCCAAAGAGGTGCTGGTCACTTCGGCGATCTCCTGGTAGCTCAGCCCTTGGACATCGGAGAGCACCAGAGTAATGCGCTGCTCTGGCGGCAGGATGCCGATGCCAACCTGGATGGCCTTATTCAATTCCCGGCGCACGGCGTACTCCTCAGGCGACTCCCCAGGATCAGAGAAGGGCTGAGCAGGGGCTGGCTCGAGCACCAGTAGGGCGTCGAGAGACGTAGCCGGTCGCCGCTGCTTGAGGCGAAGCTGATCGTAGCAGGCGTTGGTGACGATACGTAAAAGCCAGGATTTGAAAGACCCGCCCCTGAACTTGCCTATGGCCTTGAAGGCAGAGAGGAAGGCATCCTGAGTTGCATCGGCCGCAGCGGCTTGGTCGCCCATGATGCGATAGGCAAAGTTGTAGACCATGCTTTGATAGCTCAGCACCAATTGATTGAAGGAGCCGACATCGCCCCGGTGTGCGGCGTCAATGAGGGCCTTTTCGTCCATCTCCATCCAAATTGACTTGACTAAATTCGTTTATTGGTTTATACTTTACATCGGCTTTGAGCCGAAGTGGCGGAACAGGCAGACGCGACGGTCTCAAAAACCGTTGAGGCTTTAACCTCATGTGGGTTCGAGTCCCACCTTCGGCACTGCACCATAATTATACCAGGTTTTGCCAGGAAAGGCTAGAGGCCGTATTCATTCATGTAAAATGTTACCGAGGTGGTATAATTCCCTCAAATGATA
>CAYNWI010000058.1:0-12021 GCA_964400825.1 uncultured Anaerolineae bacterium
TACAATATCGACACTGTCTCAACAGTGAACCTTTTGCCCTCTTTGTGGGTATAGTAGGCGAGACAGTATGTCCAAATCAGCGCACCTTAACAACGTTATGTACAATGTACATGACTGCTCAGCTCATTTCCTGGAGATAACGGTTATCTCCAAATAAATAATGGACATCAGGAGAGGAGGTGATCAAACGGGCTCAGTAAGATAAGGACGGAGGGTCTTCCACCCTCAAGTTGATTCGCACATCGCAACACAAATTAACAATAAAAAAAGGAGGAAAGAAATGTTTACCAACAAAAAGTGGATGACCTTGATCGCTTTGGCAGCGATTGTGGCTATGGTACTCCCGGCCTGCGCTCCGCCGGCCACCCCTGAGGTGATCATAAAGGAGGTACCCGTCGAGAAGAAGGTCGTCGAGACAGTGGTGGTCGAGAAGGAAGTGCCCATCGAGAAAGAGGTGGTCAAGGAAGTGCCCGTGGTGGTTACGGCCACACCCATACCTCCAACGCCTGTGCCGCCCAAGGTGCAGCTAGAGGGGCTGTGGTATACCCTCGGCACTGAGCCGCCCACGCTGGACATCCAGTTGGCCACCGACACCACCTCGCACCTGATCATCCATTCGTGCATTGACGGCCTGTTCGAGTACCGAGGCGACGGCTCCATCGAGCCTAGAGGCGCCACCGGCTACACGATCTCCGACGATGGCCTGGTGTACACTATCACCCTGCGCAAGGACGCTGTCTGGTCCGATGGCGTGCCCGTCATTGCCCAGCACTACGTGGACGGCGTCGTCCGCCTGATGCTGCCGGAGACGGCGGCCGAGTATGCCTGGCTGATGTACGACATCGAGGGGGGAGAGGAGTTCAACACGGGCGAGATTGACGATCCTGAGTTGTTGGGTGTCAAGGCCCTGGACGACTATACCTTTGAGGTCACACTCAAGGCGCCCACCCCTTACTTCGAGACCGTCCTGCCCTTCTCCACCTTCTACCCCGTCCGCCTGGACCTCATCGAGAAGTACGGAGACCTGTGGACCGAGCCGGGCAACTACGTCAGCAACGGCGCCTACCTGCTGGACTACTGGGAGCACGAGGCTGAGGTGGGGCTGGTGAAGAACCCCACCTACTGGGACGCCGACAACGTCAAGATCGAGAAGATCACCTTCCCCATCATCGTAGAGAAGGCCACCTCGTTGGCTCTCTACGAAAACGATGAAACCCACACCACCGGCGAAGGTAGCTATCCGAGTGAGGACATGCCGCGTATCTTAGAAGACCCCGTCCTCAGCAAGGAACTGCGCGTACTGCCACGCCCTGGGGTGTACTACGTCGGTCTGAACACCCTGTCGCCGCCCACGGACAACGTGCTGGTGCGCAAGGCTCTGGCTTCGGCCATTGACAGGAGGGCCATAATCGACAACGTGGAGAACATGCCGTGGCTAACGGATCTCTGTTGCACCACGCCGCCCAGGATCCTGGGCCACCAGGAGTGTGGCACCTGCGGCTACGAGTTCAATCCTGAGCAGGCCCAGGCGTACCTGGCCGAGGCCGGGTACCCGGGCGGTGAGGGCTTCCCGGTGTTGAGAGTCTGGTTCAACCGAGGTAACGAGGACATCCTCGAGGCCGTGGCTGCCATGTGGACGGAGAACCTGAACATCAACGTGGAGCTGCGCGTCAACGAGTGGGCCGTCTACCTGGACTACCTGGATCAGTGCAATAACAGCAAGGAAGAGCTGGCGGCCTGCGAGTTCAACGCCTACCGCATGGGCTGGGTGATGGACTACGGCGACCCTCAGAACCAGCTCGAGGTGGTCTTCGCCCCTGGATCCACCTTCCAGTACACCGGTTGGTCCAGTGAGCGGTTCGACGAGTTGATGGATCTGGCCGGGTCCTCCTTCGACACTAATGAGCGCGAGGCCTACTACTTTGAGGCCGACAAGATCCTATGTGAGGATGAGGTGGCGATCATCCCCATCCAGGGCTACGAACGGAACATCCTGGTCAAGGAGGGTGTCAACTTCGAGTTCCCGCCTTTCGGTTCGCCCCCGCTCTACCACTGGAGTCTGCAGTAAGCTAGACCCTCTGAGCTATGTAGCTCTCATTCCGAGAGCTACATAGCTCTTTTGCCATCATTATCTGGACATTCTACTCACCTCATGCTCGCAGCGGACCCTAGTCCGCTGCTCCAACGGCTATGATCAAAGCAAAAAACTGTGAAAATGCACCTGGCCAGGGCCAAAGCGACCGCTGAGGCCGCTGGACTAGGGTCCAGTGGGAGCAGGTGAAGAGGGGGAAACGTGACTACCTATATCATCAGAAGGTTTATGTGGATGGTGCCCGTCTTGTTGATGGTTACCATAGTCGTCTTTAGTGCCATGAAGCTGGTGCCTGGGGGGCCCTTTAGCACCGAGGGCCGGCCCATGTCTCCGGAGATCCGGGCCAACTTCGAGGCCCGCTATCACCTCGACGAGCCAACCTGGAAGCAGTACATCCGCTACATGATAGGCGACATCGTTGACACCGGCAACATACGAGATTTCGGACGAAACGGCCTGTTGGGAGGTGACCTGGGCCCCTCTTACAAATATCGAGGGCGTACCATCAACAACGTGCTGTTCGATGGCGGAGTAGTGAGAGCGGCCGTCTCGGTCTCGGCCCAGTTGGGCATCTTCGCCATCCTAATAGCGGTGGGCATAGGCATTCCGCTGGGCATCATCTCGGCCCTCAAGCAGAACACCATCGTTGACTACGCTGGCATGTTCGTTGCCATGCTGGGAGTATCCATCCCCAACTTCGTGCTGGGGCTGATGTTCATGCTGTCCATGCTCTGGCTGAGCCAGCACGATCTGCCAGCCCTCCCCCTGGCCCGTTGGGGTACCGACAGCGTCGGTGACTGGCTCAAACACATGATTGTGCCGGCCATCACCCTGGGCACGGGAGGGTCGGCCCTCATCGCCCGTCTAACCCGAGCCAGCATGCTGGAGGTGATCCGTCAGGACTACGTCCGCACCGCCCGAGCCAAGGGCCTGCGGGAGCGAGCGGTGATCGTTGGCCATACCCTCAAGAACTCGCTGATTCCTGTGACCACAGTTCTGGGCCCCCTCATGGCTGCCTGGCTGACAGGCTCTTTCATCATCGAGCACGTCTTTTCGATACCCGGCATCGGGCGTTTCTTCGTCACCAGCATTAACGACCGCGACTACACATTGATCATGGGGACCATGCTGGTCTACGCTGTGCTGCTGGTGTTCATGAATATCCTGGTAGATATCTCTTACGCCTTCCTGGATCCGCGCATACGTTTTGAATAACTACCTCGACAATGTTAGATTTCACGCCAGGTGTCATTGCGAGGCGCGCTGTTTGCGCCGAAGCAATCCCCTAGCACGCTTGGAGATTGCTTCGCTCCGCTCGCAATGACAAACAGGTAAGTTGAGTCTAATTCAAGGAGACACTATGAGTGAAGCAGTTGCGATAGCTGAGCGTCAAAAAAGGGCTTCGGAATGGGAGTTCACACGCCCCCCAGAGAGCCTGTGGCGAGATGCCTGGCGGCGGCTGCTGCGCAACAGAGCATCCGTTGTAAGTGGCATCTTCCTCATCATCATCATCATATTTGTCATCTTCGCCGACGATGGCATCATATCCTGGGCCTTGGGCCGTGAGAGCCGACCTCTGCTGGCCCCTTACAGCTACCAGGAAACCGACTTCTACAACACCAGGTCCAGCCCCAGCCTGCAGCGCACAGAGGAGGGCAAGTTCCCACACCTCATGGGCACCGACAAATATGGACGCGATGTCTTCAGCCGGGTCATATACGGCGGCCGGGTGTCCATTGCCGTAGGCGTCTTCTGCTCTCTGGTGATCATGACCTTCGGCTTGGTCTATGGATCCATATCGGGCTATCTGGGCGGTCGCGTGGATACTCTGATGATGCGCTTCGTGGACATCATGTACGGTCTTCCCCAACTGCTTTTCATCATCCTGCTCATGGTCATCCTCGGTTCTACGGCCGGCTTCGCGGCCATACGCAACCTGGTACTGGGCATTGGGCTGGTGAGCTGGATGGGCATGTCACGCCTGGTGCGCGGACAGTTTCTTTCCCTCCGGGAGAAGGAATTCGTAGAGGCGGCGCGCATGATCGGCGCCAGGGACGTGTCCATTATCGGCCGCCATCTGTTGCCCAATAGTTTGGGTCCCATCATCGTGGCCGTCACCCTGAACATGCCAGGACTGATCATGTACGAGGCTATCCTGAGCTTCATCGGCCTGGGCGTGCCGCCTCCCTTCCCCAGTTGGGGACAAATGATCAACGACGGCTGGCAAGGCATGAGGACCAACCCACATCTGCTCGTCTTCCCGGCGGTGCTTCTCTCCCTGGTAATGCTGGCCTTCAACTTTGTGGGCGACGGCCTGCGCGACGCCCTGGACCCACAGATGCGGGGCACTACGTAGGCAATGTGTAGGGCTCGAGTCTCAATAAGTACTCTTTCAGGCGGGGAACCATGTTCTCCGCCTGTGCATAAACTGAGGTGAGGCATATGAAACGAGATGGAAATCCCTGGCTGCGACTGCCCCTGGCCTCGGTGGTGGCGTTGATCCTGCTGGCCCTGGCGGCCACGGGCTGCGGACTGACCCGCACTACTACGCCCCGCGCTTCAGACCAGTGGAGCAAAGGAAAGCTGCTGGGCAAGGCCATCCTGAACAACCAGGTGGCCTTGCAGGTGGACGAGGCAGGGAATAGCTTCATAGTGTGGGTCGGCCTTGAGCACGAACTGGATTTTGCTCGCTTGAATGAACACGCGGAGGTGGTCGTCCAGCCCCCCCTGGACCTGCACATCAACTCCCCCATGAAGCCTCAACTTCTAATGGACACCACAGGCCAACTGCACCTTGCCTGGCTGGACAAGCAGGAGCTGACCATGCAACTCTTTTACGCCCGCCTGTCGGCCGATGGCGAGGTGCTCCAGGAAGCAACTGTTCTTTCGCCGCCCGAACGGCGGGTGACCCACAACTCGATGGTGCTTGATCCTGCCGGCCAGACCGTAGAGCTCTTTTGGTCCGACAACGTTTACATCCGTCCTGGCTGCTATCATGCTGCGCTGGACTGGTCGGGAGCGGTCGTCGTCCCGGCAGAAATGCTAATTCCGGATGGCCTGTCACCGTCGGCTCAGATAGACCGCCAGGGCTTCGTGCACCTGGTCTGGAGAGTGGAGCCGGAGGCGGAAAAGCCCGAATTCCACTACGCTGTCTACGATCCCCGGCGACGGGCGCTGGGTCCGGACATCCTGGCGGGTGAACCCCTGGTCCAGATGGGCTTGCTGGGCGGGCCGACGGCGGGGGCCTCGTTCGACGGCCCATGGCTGGGATTGGACGAGAGTTCGGTCTACCTGACCTGGGTACTGGAGGTGCACGAGAGAACAGAAGTCTTGGACTTCACCTTCTACCAGGCTTTCCCTCAGCCAGCCTTGAGCCGGCCCGAAGGCGTGGCGACGTTCGACTATGCGCCCCCTAAGGTGACGAGCGAGGCAGTTCACGTGCGGGGCGTTGACCCCAGTCTGACGGGCCAGCCACAGTTCCTGGATGGTCAGCCAGCGCACCAGGTGTTGGCCTGCTTCACCCAGGCTCCCGGCCCAGGCAACATGGAGACGCTCCAAATCGCGGCCATTGACGTGGGGGCAGAGCAAGTCGAAGGGCAAGAAATCGTCAATGCCAGCCGTAGCGCTTCGGTGCGGCCCAACGTGGCCATTGACGGTCAGGGGAATCTTCACCTGGTATGGATTGACACCGCCGGTTTCGAGCAATACGACGTTGTCTATGCCAGCACCTCACCCCAGGCTAAAGAAACGCTCAACCGCGTTACCACCTATGAAGTCGTGGACAAAGTCCTCAGCGCGGTCATGAGCTTTTTCACTGCTCTCTTCTTTGTCCCTGTCGTTTTAAACTGGGTACTCATTCCCTTCGGATGGCTCGTTCTTTTCGCTTTGACTACCAGGGAATCCGAGATCTCGGACCCCCACGGCCGCAGGGCCCTCGGCGTGGCCATGATCCTGCAACTGGGGATCAAGATCTTCCTCCTCTCCGATTTGTTGAGCCAGTCTCCGCTAGTTTCTATGCTATCCCCCCTACTGGGCATTGTCCTGGGGAGGTGGATCGTTCCAGTGTTTCTGGCTGCCATATCTGTGGGAGTAGTGTGGGCCTACCTGAAGCGCACGCACAGCCAATCCATCTTTGCCGCTTACCTCATCTACGCCGTGGTTGACTCGCTCCTGACCCTGATCATCTATGTGGCTCCCATCATGGGGTAATTCGCGTTTCGAGTTTGGGGTTGCGAGTCTCGAGTCAAGTTGCAGTGCGAGACTCACAACTCGGAACAGGCACGGATTCATGAAGCACATTGCTGCCGTCGGTGTCGTCCTCTGCCTCCTTGGCTGGCTGGGCACGGCCTGCCGGGCCCCCTCGCCACCCACCACGAGCGCCCCGCCTCCGACCACCACTCCAACGTCTGCTCCCACCCGGACGCCCACGCCCGGCCCACTGACGGACGCCGAGGCTATGGCACTGGTTGAAGAGGAGGCGACGGCTCGCGGAGTTGCTCCCCACACCTTGAGGATCACGATAGGGGGAGAGCCACGGTCAGCAACTATTCGCTACTCCAGCTCCTACCGCGTTGACAGCAGCGTATTCCAAGCCCAGACGACACTTGTCGCCCTGGCTGCGGCACGGGCCATGGCCAGAGTGCAGCCTCCCCTCAACGACGGAATGCGCCTGGCTGTTATGCCTGTCGGAGAGAGCGAGGTGGGGCTCAGAGTGATCGCCATTGACGGGGCCAGCCTGGAGGCGTGGGCCAATGGCTCCATCTCCGATCAGGAATTTGTCAGCCAATGGACCGTGGGGACCGTAACCAGGGAATGAGTACCAATACTGGAACTGCACAATTGTCATTGCGAGCGGAGCGAAGCAATCTCCAAGCGTGCCAGGGGATTGCTTCGGCGCAAACAGCGCGCCTCGCAATGACACCCGCAGGGAGGTTAATATGCTTCTGCGTTTCGTCGGACGGCTCGTTTCTATACCCGTTCTTCTGATCGCGCTGGTCTTCCTGGTGGCGCTGGCTACAAACCTGGGGCAGGAAGGGAACCTGCCCGCGCTACCATCAGCCATCCCTTCCGCCGCCGGGTTCACCGCCGATTACTTGCAGGGCCTGGTCCGTGGCGACCTGGGAGTCATCGCGTCCGGCAGCCGCTCCATCGCCAGCACGCCCGTGACCACTGAGCTGGGCCGCGCTCTGCCAAAGTCCCTGGGGCTGATGGCCTTCGCGCTGACGCTGGCCGCGCTGGTGGGTCTCGTCCTGGGAATTGGCGCCGCCCTCCGGCGAGACAGCCGCTCCTCCAAGCTGCTGCTCTTCGCCTCGGTGCTGGGTATCTCCACCCCCAGTTTCTTCGCCGCCATGCTGCTGATTTGGTTCGGCGTCTGGCTGTACCAGACCACCAGCAGGCATATTATCCCCATCTCCGGCTTTGGGTGGGACTTACACCTGCTCCTACCTGCCCTGGTGCTGGCAGCCCGTCCCGCCGCCGCCGTGACCCGACTTAGTTTCAACGCCCTGGTAGAGATCTTGGAGTCCGACTACATCCGCACCGCCGTATCCAAGGGACTGAGGCCCCGCACGATCCTCCTGCGGCACGTGCTGCGCAACGCGGGGGTGCCCATCCTGACCACTGTGGGGGTCTCCCTTCGCTTCAGTCTAGCAGTTCTACCCATCGTCGAGTATATCTTCAATTGGCCAGGGATCGGCCTGCGCCTCCTGAAGTCCATTGAAACCCAGGATACCACCGCGGTGGTCGGCATGACCTTGCCTCTCATCATTGTCTTCGTCCTGGTCAACCTGCTGCTGGAGGCCCTCTACCCACTGGCGGACCCCCGGCTGCGCGCCTCGGAGGTCGGTGCAGTATGAAACCTCTAACCTTCTGGCAGCGTCTGGGTCGAGCAGTACGGGACTACTACTTTGTCGTGGGCACCTTGTTGGTCGTCCTCCTCGTCCTGGCAGCCGTCCTGGGGCCAGACGTGGCCCCCCACAACCCCTACCTGGTGAAGCGCATACAATTGATTGATGGGGAAGTGCACAAAGCACCCTTCCCTCCCAGCGGCCTCTACCCGTTGGGGACGGACGACCAGGGGCGGGATCAGCTTTCCCTTCTCCTCTACGGAGCCAGGGTGACCCTGGTCATGGCCTTCGTGGCCACCGTCGTGCGGCTGCTGCTGGGGCTGGTGCTCGGCACCTTCGCTGGCTGGTGGCCGGGGAGCCTCTTTGATCGAGCCGTAGCCGCCGTCACTGAGCTCCTGGCGGCCATTCCCGGCCTGATCCTGGCCATGCTGGTAGTCTTTGCCATCGGCGTCCGGCAAGGGCAAATTGCCTTCATCGTCGCCCTCTCGTTGGTCGGTTGGGGAGAGGTCACCCAGATCGTGCGAGGCCACGTCCTGACCATCCGCAACCGACTCTACATCATGGCCGCGCGGGCAGTGGGGCTTAGCTCGCCCAGCATCCTCAGCCGTCACGTCCTGCCCAACCTCCTGCCGACCCTGCTGGCCCTGGCGTCACTGGAGATGGGAGCGGTGCTGCTCCTGCTGGGGGAACTGGGCTTCGTTCAACTCTTCATCGGCGGTGGGCGCACCGTCTCTGACCTGGCGAATTGGGGGGTGCTCCACTACTTCGACGTGCCCGATTGGGGGGCGATGCTGGGCTCCTCCTGGCGCTGGTTCCGCTCGTACCCCTGGTTTCCGATGGCTCCCGCGTTGGCCTTCTTCGTCGCCATCCTGGGTTTCAACCTGTTCGGTTACGGCCTGCAGCGGTTCATCGAGCTGGGACGGTTCCACCCCAGTGGCTGGTCGGTGCTCCGTTTCCTGCTGGTCGTTGCACTGCTCCTCCTGGGTGCTCGCGCTCTTCTGCAAAACGCCGGCATCGAGGCCCAGTTCGCCCAACTGGTCGGCCAGTTCGACGTAGACCGGGCCTGGGACGACATCGCCTATCTTACCCAGCCGGAGTTGGAGGGACGGCCCACCGGCGGGGCTGGCGCAGTCAAGGCTGCTGACTATATCGTCTCCCAGTTCGAGCAGGCGGGATTGACCACCCTGGCAGGATTAAGCCCCATCACGACCGATAATAGCTATTTCCAGAACTACACCGCCATCCGCGGGCGGATCACCGCCGCGCCGACCCTGGAAGTGTTGGACGCGGGAGGAGAACCGCAACTGCGACTCACCGACGGCATCTCATTCGACCCCTGGCAGGCCTTCCACGCAGAGGGAAGCATCGAGGCGGAACTGGTGGTGGCAAGCGATGGAAGCCGCGGCCTGGTGATAGGGCTAAAGGGGGCAGTTCTGCTGGTGCTCGACCCGGAGGCGGAGGTATACAACCCATGGACCGGCTACATGCCCTTTGAGGTGATCCTCCGCCTGGTGCCCGACGACGAGTTGGCGCACGGCGACCAACCTCCGCCCTTTGAGCAAACCAGCTTTCTTGACGTAGAAAGCTTGCCTTCCTTTCCCAACCTCCTTATAGGCGAATCCGCTGCCCGGCAGGTACTGGCACAGGCGGGGGTACGTCTGGAGGAACTCCAGGCGGCGATGGAGGCAGGGGAGCAAGTGATACTGCACACCGGTCTGCAAGTGCGGGTGACGTACGGTCTGGTCTACGAGGAGATGCCGGCAACCAACGTCGTCGGCTACAACCCCGGCATAGACCTGGAAAGCCGGGGGGAGCGTATCCTGGTGGTCGCTACCTACACCAACCCGCCTTCGCGGGATGGGCAAGTCTACCCCGGCGCAGACGAGAACGCCAGCGGGGTCGCTGTGATGTTAGAAACGGCCCGGCTGCTGCACGAACTGGAGTTTGTACCTAAGCGGACGGTGGTCTTTGCAGCTCTTGATGAGATGGGGGGAAGCGAGTTCGTCATCTACCCCGCCTTACCGACCGGGCGGTCGGACATCTGGACGGTGGTGATCCTCGACGGGGTGGGGGCGGGCGAGCCGAGGTTGGCTCGGTTGGAAGGTGGCTCCGGCCTGGCCCGTGCCTTCGACCAGAGCGCCCGCCGTTTCGGGGTGCGTACAGAGGAACTGGACGAGTGGCGATTCTTCTTCGTCTCCAACACCAGCCGCATGAGGAGTGATCCGCGGGCCCACGATTCCTACCAGGGCGTGGCTGTGACCCGGCTGGGAGACGACCTCTCCGGCACACCCGCCGACACGCTGGATCACCTGGACCCCAAGCTGTTGGCAGAGGCCGGTCAAGCGGCGGCCCATTTCGTGATGGTGCTCAGCCAACGCTAACGAGCGGGAGGGCCAATATGAAACTGCTAAAAGACGCACTGCAAATCTTGCGAGATCACCGCCGGCTATACCTGGCCGTTAATCTCACCTACTATGGACTGGTGGTGGTGGGCGCCATTGTTGTCTGGCTCAACCCATGGTTGCAGACATCCTTGAGCACGATAGTGCAGGAGGGCTTCGAGACCGGCCTGCCCGGCGTGGTGGAGGCCTATCGCGGCGGCCATTTCCTATCCGCTGTCGCCCAGACCTTCACCATCAACTTCTTCATGGGCTCGCTGATGGTGATCACCCTGCCCGCCTGCTTCTTCCCGCCCGCAGGGATACTGGTGGGCTTTCTGCGGGCTTTCCTGTGGGGACTGGTGCTGGCTCCTACCACACCACAGTTCGGCCTGGTGATGATCCCTCACGGTATTACCTTACTTTTGGAAGGCCAGGCATACATCCTGGCCGTCTTCGCTGCCTGCCGCCTGGGTCAAGTGCTGGTGTGGCCGGAGAGCACCGGCTTGACCAGCCGCTGGCGGGCCTACCTGGCCGGCCTGCGAGAGACGGCTCTCATCAACATTCTCGTCGCCTGCGTCCTCCTGGTCTCTGCCCTCTGGGAAGCATTTGAGGTGATCTACATCGTAACTCCGCTGGCAGGCGGGTGGTGAATTGGACCTCGAAAGCCTGATCAATCCACAAGAGATCGAGGAGTTAGTCAAGCGATACGGCCCCAGCGAGCGACGCAGCTTTTCTCTGGAGCGAGGTGGGGAGCGTTGCGAGCACTGGCGAAGGGTGTTAGCCGATAGACGCGGCGAAGTGATATTCGTCGTCGAGCGGCCCGCTGGGGTGATCCTGCACACCAAGGACACTTATCCCCCAGGCACCTATCGCCTGCCCAGCGGTGGGGTGGGCTGGGGGGAGACTGTTTTGAGCGCGCTGCATCGAGAAGTTCGAGAGGAGATGGGGCTGGAGGTAGAGGTGGAGCGCCTCTTGGGCCTCCTCGAATACGAGATTCGCTGCGAAGAAGAGACGCTACCCTTCGTCTCTTACGTCTTCCTGGTAAAGGGAGGCGATGGAGAGTTGGTTCCTCAGGATGAAAAGGAGCACATCACTTCGTTCCGCCAGGTGCCGGCGGCGGAACTGGCAGAGGTGGCTGATAGCCTGCGAGCGATAGGGGAGGATTGGCGGGACTGGGGCGAGTTTCGGGCCCTGGCCCATGATCTCGTAGTCGAGACGATAAGGAGATAGCTGAGATGACAATGACACTCCAGGAGTTCGTTGAGCGGCGAGTACCGTCGCAACTGCAGGAAGCGTTCGAGGAAATGATGAGCACGGCCACCGGCAGCCGGCTGGCCGAATCTTCCGCCCGGCGAAGGGCGCGCTACGTCCTCGATCCCACGGGCAAGCTGGGCGGAGCTTCGATGACCGTGAATCTGGTGAGGCTCGTAGTCATTGGCAAAGGCTCGCTCAATAACACACCCTGGCTCATCAACAGCCTGGCCCACGAGGCTACGCACATCGAGCAGAAATACATCTCCGATTCATTCGAGCAGGAATACGTGGCCTTCACCACCGCCGCCCAGGTGATGACCGAGCTTGGCCTGCCGGATTCCTGGGGCTGGGATGCCCCGGAGCTGCAGAGCCTCTCGCCTGAGGAGGCAGCACGCCAAATCATGGAGTTCTACCCCAATCATCCCCTCTACGGCATGAACCCCGCCAT
>CAYNWI010000059.1:0-3201 GCA_964400825.1 uncultured Anaerolineae bacterium
TGAAGACCTCCGGTTTATACTTCCGAACCAGGTCTATCAGCGCGGCGGCGTAGGGATCGGTGCGATAGACACCCAAGGTGGGATCGTCCACCAGGAAGACCCTATCGGCGCCATAGCAGATGGCCTCCTGAGCGATGCGCTCCACGCCCTGGCCCAACACACAGGCGGTGAGGGTGGTGCCCAGCTCGTCAGCCAGCTCCCGACCCTTGCCCGCCATCTCCCAGGAGATGGAACACGCCTGGCCCCGAAACTGCTCCACCCAGAACCAGACCCCCTGGTAGGCACTCAGGTCAACTTCGACGATTTTCCTCTCCGGCAAGCTGAGGGCCTCGACCGGACATTCGGGCAGGCAAGCGCCGCAGGCCGTGCAGGTCTCGTCCACCACAGCGATGACTTCATCGTCCAGGCTCAGCGACCCAAAGGGGCACACTTCTACGCAAGCTGCGCAGCCGATACATTCATCGCGATTTATCTCTAGGAGAGCCAAGGGTTTCCTCCCAGGCCCTCTCCCCCTAGCCCCCTCTCCCAACCCTGGGAGAGGGGGAACCAAACTCCCCTCCCCCGCTTCCCCCCCAGAGTTGGGGGGGACTGAGAGGGGGCGGGAGGGGCTGGGGGTGGGGGCTATATCTCAAAAATCACTTCCTCTGCCAACAACTTGTCAACCAACAGCGCCGCCGCCTCCTCGACGGTATCGGCCTCGATGAACTCAGCCTCCTCCTGGCGAGGCGGAGGGGTGAAGACGCGCACTACCCTGGTGGGCGAGCCATCCAGGCCACACCGGGCCGGGTCGGCTCCCTCCAGCACACCAGCATCCCACACCGGAATCTCCGCCCCCCGCGAGCGAATAACGCCCTTGAAATCGGGATAGCGCGGCTGGTTGATGTCCTTGTTCACCGTGATGACCGCCGGCAGGGTGCTGGCCACGACCTCGCACCCCTCTTCCAGCAACCTCTCGACGGTGATGGTCCGGGTCTCGAAATCAATCTGCCTGATCTTGGAGACGTAGGTAAGCTGGGGGATTCCCAGGCGGTTGGCGATGCCCGGCCCCACTTGACTGGTGTCGCCGTCAATGGCCTGCCGCCCGCAGATGACGAGGTCGTAGTCGCCGATTTGCCTGATGGCTGCGGCCAGGGTGTAGGCCGTGGCCAGGGTATCGGCTCCGGCAAAGGCGCGGTCCGAGAGCAGGATGGCCTCGTCCGCGCCCATGGCTATCGCCTCCCGCAGGGCATCTTCGGCCTGGGGCGGGCCCATGGAGACCACCGTCACCCGCCCGCCGAATTTCTCCCGCCAGAGAAGTGCTTCCTCGATAGCGTAGGTGTCAAAGGGGTTGATGATGCTGGGCACACCCTGGCGGATCAACGTCCCCGTCTCAGGATTGACCTTTACTTCCGTGGTGTCGGGCACCTGTTTGATACAGACTATAGCATGCATTTCCTCTTCATGGGACACAGATTAACACAGATTTTCGCAGATTTTTTCCTCTTCATCTGTGTTCATCTGTGCAAATCTGTGTTCTAATTGCTTCTACTCCAACATGGCCTCGATCTGGGCCATGATCTGGTCGTGGGTGAAATGGCTGAGGGTCATAGTGCCGGAGGGACAGGCCGCCGCGCAGGCTCCACACCCCTTGCACAGCACCTTGTTCACGGTCATGATCCCTCGCCTGTCATCGCGGGTCAGCGCCCCATAAGTACACAAGCTCTCGCAGATGCCGCAGCCGGCACAGGTCTCCACCTCGACCACGCCGGTGACAGATTCAACTTTCACCCTGCCTCGCGACAGGGGGATCATGGCCGACGAGGCCGCGGCCTTGGCCTGAGCGATGGTATCGGGGATGTCCTTGGGCCCCTGGCAGCAGCCCGCCAGGTAGATGCCATCGTTGACAGTGTCCACCGGCCTCAGCTTGGGATGAGCCTCAGCAAAGAAGCCGTCGGGCGAACGCGGCAGCTTCAGCAACTCGGCGATTCCCTGAGCATCGCGGCGGGGCACAATCCCCGTGGCCAGCACCACCAGGTCCGCTTCCATCTCCAGTGGCTCGCCCAGCAGGGTGTCCTCGGCCCGCACCACCACCTTGTCACCGCGCTCGTAGATCTCCGACACGCTGCCCCGACGGTACCTCACTCCCTCGCGCCTCACCCGGTCGTAGAACTCCTCAAATCCCTTGCCAAAAGTGCGCACGTCCATGTAGAAGATGGTCACGTTGGCCTGGGGCAGCTTCTCCTTGACCAGGTGAGCCTGCTTGGCCGTGTACATGCAGCACACCCGCGAACAGTACTCGTGGCCCACGCTCTTATCCCGCGAACCAACGCACTGGATGAACACCACCTCCTTCGGCTCCTGGCCGTTGAGGGTGATCTTCCCCGCCGTGGGTCCGGCGGGCGAGGACAGACGCTCGAATTCGGGGGCGGTGATGACGTGGGGATACTCGCCATAACCTAGTTCGGGCTTGATGCGGGCATCGAAATGATCATAGCCGATGGCCACCACAATCGAGCCTACGTCAAACTCAATGGTCTCCTCTCTGGGCCTTTGCCTGACCTTGACCTGGAAGTTACCGATGTAGCCCTCGATGTCCACCACCTCCGAGGAGGTCAGAAGCTCGATGTTGGGGTGCTCCGCCACCTCCCTCACCCTGGGGCCCAGCAGTTCCAGGCAACTCTCCAGGGTGGGAAAGGTCCGGTTGAGCTGGGCCATCCGTCCGCCGATGGTGGGCTCCTTCTCCACCAGGTAGACCTGGAAGCCGGCGTTGGCGATGTCGAGAGCGGCTGCGATGCCGGCGATCCCCCCGCCGATGACCAACGCCGCCGGGATGACGCCCACCTCCCTCTCCTCCAAGGGCTGCAACAGAGCGGCCTTCGCCACCGCGGCGGCCACGATCTGCTTCGCTTTCTCGGTGGCCCGCGCCCTATCCTTGTGTACCCAGGAACACTGCTCCCTGATGTTGGCCATCTCGAAGCAATAGGGGTTGATCCCTGCCCCTTTAACCACTCCCCGAAAGGTCGGCTCGTGCATCCAGGGAGAGCAGGAAGCCACCACCACGTGGGTCAACTCATGCTCCCTGATGTCGCTCTCGATGAGCTCCTGCCCCGGATCGGAACACATGTAGGTGTAATCCTTGGCCACGACCACGTTGGGCAGCGTTCGGGCGAAGGCAGCCACCGCTTCTACATCCACCGTGGCCGCGATATTGATCCCACAATG